>MVCY01000050.1 GCA_002049985.1 Candidatus Latescibacteria bacterium 4484_181 | reverse complement strand
AACTTAAAAGCAAACTGAAGCCCGCTGGAGAGGGGCTGTTTCAGTTTGGCGAAACTCTGTTCATCCTGACTACCGAGGTGTGCAACAATTTTCGCCATAAAGGAACAGGTAAAAGGATTCATAATCTGATATTTGCGCCTGGTTTTGAGACAGTTGAGCAGATCAATCGGGCACTACAACCCTATGGGGATTTGAGGATAGATGGCAGGCCGAATCTCGCCCTTTCTGCCGAGGACTTAGTGAAACTGATCCTGGATATCTCATCAGACTGCCTCATTGTTCCCGCTCATGTATGGACGCCCTGGTTCTCCCTATTCGGTGCCAACTCAGGGTTTGACCGCATTGTTGACTGCTTCGGGCATCAGACTGAGAATATCTATGCCTTGGAGACCGGGCTTTCCTCTGATCCTCCCATGAACTGGCGTCTGAGCTGCTTAGACAGATTCACACTCATCTCCAATTCCGACGCCCACTCCCCAGCTAAGATAGGCAGAGAGGCCAACATACTCATCTCCAATTCCGACGCCCACTCCCCAGCTAAGATAGGCAGAGAGGCCAACATTTTCGATATTCCTCTCACTTACAGAGAGATAACAGAGGCGATCAAGACCAAAAGGGGCCTTCTATGCACCATAGAATTCTTTCCACAAGAGGGTAAATATCACTACGACGGACATCGCAAATGTGAAGTATGCCTGTCACCTAAGGAGTCAAAGGAGCTCAACAACCGCTGCCCAGTGTGCGGGAGACCTCTTACTATAGGGGTGATGCACAGGGTGGATGAACTGGCCGACAGACCAGAGGGATTCACTCCCCAGAACGCAGTGCCTTGTAAACATTTGGTTCCCCTCGGAGAGATAATAAGCGAGGCCTTAGGTGTAGCAGAAGAGACCATAACAGTGAAAAATCAGTATGACAGGCTCATACAACACTTTGGAGGCGAGTTTTATGTCCTGATGGAGGCTCCGGTACAGGAGTTGGAAGGATTTGCCCCTCTGAGGGTCTGTGAAGGTATTTTGAAGGTGAGAAACGGAGATGTTCACATATCCCCAGGCTATGATGGCGCATACGGGAAAGTCAGAATATTAGAGCAGAAAGAACGGCAACAGGTACAAATGAGTCCTCTTCTCAATATCTACCCCTCTTCCGGTAATTTCTGTTGACTTTCGGCCACAGACAGATTATTTTAGACCTTGACCCATTCGGAAGATTCCCTTCGTTGCGGGTACTGCGCAAAGGTCTGTTAAGGACCACCACATTCGTTTCTCGTCAGAGATTGGAGGTTTTTGGATGGCGTCACTGTTCACCTGAGAGAGGACCGAAGACACATAAACGACCGTGATCTGCGACTGTTGAGACATACGGTCAAAACTCACCTCAATATGGAGATGGCGGCCACAGAAGAGATGGTGAGTATCGCCAGAGAGATTATGCCGGATATGGTCACCTTGGTGCCGGAGAAAAGAGAAGAGCTGACCACCGAGGGGGGGCTGGATGTGCTGCAGAAAGGGAAAGAACTGGAGGCGGCGATTTCAACCCTCCACAGCAGTGGGATCCTGGTCAGTCTTTTTGTTGATCCAGACCTGAAACAGGTGAGAGAAGCAGCCCGAATCGGCGCCGACTACATCGAGCTTCATACCGGCGAATATGCAAATGCCACCGACCTGCGCCAGGAAACAGAGCAGTGGGAGAAGATAAGGGATATGGCGATGGCTGGTGAAAAGTTAGGTCTGGGAATCAATGCCGGACACGGCCTCACTTATCAGAATATCTCCCGTATCGTTCAGATCAAGCAGATTGAGGAGGTCTCTATCGGCCATTCCATTATCGCCAGGGCCGTACTGGTGGGACTGGAGACAGCAATTAGAGAGATGCTCGCACTGGTACGCAGATAGGCACTGGCTTGAGCGATAGAGTCGATCTTTGCCATCGAATACACTGAAACCGCAAAAGAGCGGTCCTTGCATTGAAACTAACTTTTTGCAGCCACATTAACCTTTTAACACCTGGACTCGAAAAGGAGAAAACGATGGGAAGAAGCTGGACCTGGAGGTTGGTCCTCATTGTCGTTGTGGTCATTGCCTCGCTGTGGTCTATTTACCCCACAATTAAGTTACATACTCTTTCAGAAGAGGAGAAAGCCCGTTTGCGGCTGGAAGAGTCAACAAAGCTGGAGAAGCTGGAGGCCAATGCCATAAAACTTGGACTTGACCTGCAAGGGGGGACACACTTGGTGTTGGAGGCAGACCTTTCCAATGTACCTTCTGGCCAAGGAGACAAAGCGGTAGAAAGTGCTATTAGGGTGATCAGAAACAGGGTAGATCAGTTTGGGGTCACAGAGCCAATTATCCAGCGGGCTGGTGGCAATAGGATAATTATTGAGTTGCCAGGGCTCCGGGATATCAGCCGCGCCAAGAAGCTGATCGGCAAGACCGCCTTGTTGGAGTTCAAACTCCTTAAGAGTCCCGATGAGCTGGGCCTTGTTCTGGACAGAATAGACAGATTTCTGGCACAGACAGACACCACTGCCGAGGAAGAGGAGGCCACTGAATTATTTCAAGAGGTCGACAAAAGCCGACCATTCCGGTCTTTGCTCACTAGATATGGCGACTATGTGGCAGTGCCCATAGACAATGCCAACAAGGTGAAGGCCATCCTTGCCAAGCCTGAAGTGCAGAAATTGATCCCATCGGATGCTCAATTCCTCTGGAGCCAGGAAGCAAAGGGCCCGGCAGAACGACGGGTTTATCTCCTATACTATGTGAAATCCCAGCCGGAGATGACCGGAGCCATGGTGGCGGACGCCCGCGCCAACATTGGCACCGGCGAATACGAGGGGCAACCCATTGTCGAGCTTTCTACTACCAGTGAAGGGGTAAGATTGTTCTCCCGGGTGACAGGTGCCAATATCGGCAAACGGATGGCCATCGTCCTGGACGGCAAGGTCTACACAGCCCCGGAGATCAGGGACAAAATTCGCAATGGACGATCTATTATCACAGGAAGCCGCACATTGGAAGAGGCCAGGGATCTGGCTATTGTGCTGCGGACCGGTGCCCTGCCTGCTCCCTTAAATATCATTGAGGAGCGAACTGTAGGGCCGTCGTTGGGAAGTGATTCCGTCCGAACCGGACTTCGTGCCGGCATTATGGGGTTTCTTGCGGTTATCGCTTTTATGATACTCTACTATGGGCTTGCGGGTTTGATCGCCGATTTGGCCCTCGTGTTAAACTTAATCCTCATCTTAGGGGTATTGGCCGGCTTTCACGCTACCCTCACCCTCCCTGGTGTGGCAGGGCTTATTCTCACTGTCGGTATGGCAGTAGATGCCAATGTGCTTATCTTCGAGAGAATTAGAGAAGAACTGCGAGCCGGCAAGACTGTTAGGGTGGCTATTGATAACGGTTACACCCGGGCCTTTCGAACAATATTGGATGCCAACATAACCACGCTGATCACTGCCCTGGTGCTTTATTACTTTGGCACAGGCCCCATAAGAGGATTCGCCGTAACCCTTTCTATCGGTATTCTGGCCAGTATGTTCACCGCCGTGGTGGTAACACGCGTCATCTTCGAGCTTATCGCCGGTCGAGGGGCTAAGGGACTGAACATCGGCAAACTTGCGCCATTCGTAGGCACGAGATTCAGATTTATCGACAGAAGACGGGTTGCCCTTCTGGGCTCCGGCGTGGCCATCTTGGTAGGGTTACTCTCACTCGCCGTTCATAAAGGCCCCAACCTGGGACTTGACTTCACCGGGGGAACACTGCTGGGCATTCAGTTCCACACCCCTGTTCCTGTGGAGAAGATACGCAATGCCCTGGCCGAGGTTGAAATAGATGGACAAACTGTAGACCTCAGAGAAAGCGAGATTAAAGGGTGGGGAAATCCCAATGACGTGCTTATTAGAGTGGGAGAACGGGCAGAAGGAAAAGAGATAGCCGATGCCATAAAAACAACTCTGAAGCGGAAATTTAAGACAGAACTGTCTGGGAATGAACAAGATTGGTTGCTGCGACAAGAAAAGGTAGGACCCAAGATTGGAAGCGAGTTGAAAGGAAAGGCTGTCAAGGCAATACTCGTGGCACTGCTGGGGATGCTTATCTACATTGCCATACGCTTTGAATTCAAATTCGGTGTAGCTGCTGTTATTGCCCTATTTCATGACGTGCTGATCACTGTGGGAATATTCTCTCTGCTTAACAAGGAGTTCTCCCTGACCATTGTGGCCGCTTTGCTCACAATTGTCGGCTACTCCCTGAACGATACCATCGTTGTCTCCGACCGGATCAGGGAAGATTTAAAACTTTACAGAAGGGAAAGGTATCCCAACATCATCAACCGTTCCATAAATGAGACCCTGGGGCGAACTCTCATCACTTCCTTAACTACCCTTTTGGTAGTGCTGGCACTGTTTCTATTCGGAGGAGAGGTAATTCACAACTTTTCTTTCGCCCTGTTGATTGGCGTGCTGGTGGGCACATACTCCTCCATTTATATTGTCAGTCCTGTTCTGGTCGAATGGCAGGCCAAAGCGGAAAAGAAGCAACAGGCGAAATTGGCGGCTGCTGCTTCTTCGCGCAGAAAATCCAGGAAAAAGACGATATAGCAGAAATAGCAATATTTCTCAAATACAAAGAAGCCTCGGTCTTTGCTGATCAGACCGGGGCTTCCCATATCTGGGGTGAGTGAGGGGACTTGAACCCCCGACCACCAGGGCCACAACCTGGTGCTCTAACCAGACTGAGCTACACTCACCATCTAAGCTTTTCTTTCGTAATTTCCTGTAGCGCGCCTGGGGCGATTCGAACGCCCGACCGGCGGATTAGAAGTCCGCTGCTCTATCCAGCTGAGCTACAGGCGCAAGTTCAGTCGGGGTGAGAGGATTTGAACCTCCGACCCCCTGCTCCCAAAGCAGGTGCGCTCAACCGGACTGCGCCACACCCCGAACATCAAACTAATCTAAAACATCCGAGAGGAAAAGTCAAGCAGAAACTCTTAGGCCTTTCACTAGGCACCAAATTTTCTAAGCCTCAATGCATTGGCTAAGGCAAGGGCCATTATCTCCGTGGCCGGAAAGCGACCCAAACCGCCTGCCAGACACTGAGACTCGGAAAATACCTCCACCCGATCTGGCCGACACCATTTCGAGAAAAGCAGCACGGGCACCGGATGCCAACTGTGCGCCTTGAGGGCACAAGGGGTGGAGTGATCACCAGTTATCACCACTACATCTGGGTTCAGTTCGGTCAACTGGGGCATATAGGTGTCCACTTCCTCAATAAGCCTCACCTTTTCGGCAAAATTCCCATCCTCACCAGCGCTGTCTGTTCTCTTGATGTGAAGGTAGAAGAAATCATACTCAGTGAAGTTATCGGCTAAGGTGTCAAATTCATCGGCAATTCTATTACCGCTGGCTAGCAGATCCATTCCCACCAATCGGGCTATTCCCTTATACATTGGATAGGTAGCAATAGCAGCCGGGTTGAGACCATAGATTTCACCCATCGAAGGCACCTCCGGACACTTAGCGAAGCCCCGCAATAGAACCATATTTGCAGGCTTCTCGTCCTTAAGGAATTCCCGGCTCTGGGAGATGAAATTGTTGGCTATCTCGGCACTTCTGGCTGCTTCATCCGAAAGTGGCTTAACATCAAGCGGAGGCACTCCCACTTTTTGGGGGTCAGAGTCACTGAGCTGATCAGTGAGACCCTCCGCCCGGAATATCACCACTGCTCGATGCTCCTTTACAGTCTCAACAAAAAGCTTCACTCCCGGTATCTCTATCTTCCTCAGTTTGTCACAAAGCTGTTGGTTCCGCTCGGTAGGGATTCTACCCGCCCGCCTGTCGGTCACTATTCCCCTTCGATCTACAGTGGCGAAATTTATCCTCGCTGCCACATCGTTGGGACCAAGCTGGAAGTTAACCCCCAGGGCAGCCAGAGCACCTCGGCCGATCTGATATTTCAGCGGGTCGTAGCCAAAAAGGGCTAGATGGCCAGGACCGCTCCCAGGAGTGATCCCTCGGGCGACGGGATCAGCCATTCCACAGATCCCCCAGCGGGCCAATTCATCCATATGCGGAGTCCGAGCAGCCTCCAGCTCAGTTTTCCCCGTCACCTCGTCCGGCAGCCCTCCCAGTCCATCGAGCACCAACAGCACAATCCGGGCATTGTTTCTTATAGCTAATCCCCCCAGAATCTCTGCACTGATCATCTTCCCATCACTCCTTTCTCCGCAAGATACCGCTCAACCCGGGGTCGAAGACCGCTGCAGCGCCCATCTCCTCTTCTATCCGCAACAATTGGTTGTACTTGGCAACGCGATCAGTGCGAGAAACCGAACCGGTCTTTATCTGCCCAGTGTTACAGGCTACGGCAAGGTCAGCAATGGTAGTATCCTCTGTCTCCCCGGAGCGATGAGAGATGACCGTCGTGTAAGATGCCTTCTTAGCCATCTCAATAGTGTCCAAGGTTTCGGTAAGTGTGCCAATTTGATTGAGCTTAATGAGAATAGAGTTGGCAATACCTCTCTCGATTCCTTGCTTCAGAAGCTTAAATCGGCATAAAAATCCACCATTTCCTCTGGTCTCTTTTCTGACTGTTTCTCGCTGCTCAAGATGTACCGCCCGTCCTGGTAGAATTCGCTGGCGGCGGGGTCAAGGGCGATAGCCACGTCCTCGCCTGGCTTGAATCTGGCTTGCTCAATTGCCTGTACTATCACCTGAAGGGCCTCTTCGTTGCAAGACAGACTGGGCGCAAATCCACCTTCATCTCCTACGGCGGTATTATAGCCCGAGTGCTTCAGTACTGCTTTCAGATTATGGAACACCTCTGCTCCCATCCGCAGGGCCTGGCCGAAGGTGGAGGCCCCGATGGGCACTATCATAAACTCCTGTAAATCCAGGTTGTTATCGGCATGGACTCCGCCATTGAGCACATTCATCATTGGCACCGGCAGCAATTTTGCGTTGGCCCCGCCGATGTACTTGTAGAGGGGCAGGCCTGCATCTTCTGCGGCCGCCTTAGCCACGGCCAAGGAGACGCTGAGGATGGCATTGGCACCCAGCTTGCTTTTGTTCTCGCTGCCATCCAGATCGATAAGCAGCCGGTCAATCAAGGCCTGGTCAGAGGCTTCTTGGCCTACCACCTCTTTTCGGATGATCCGATTCACATTGTCCACTGCCCTGGTAACTCCTTTGCCCAGGTATCTGCTCTTATCGCCGTCTCTTAACTCCAGGGCCTCTCGTGTACCAGTAGAAGCCCCTGAGGGAACAGCCGCCCGGCCAAAGGCTCCGCTCTCCAAAACCACATCGGTCTCAACTGTGGGATTACCTCGGGAGTCCAAGACCTCCCTGGCTGTCACTGAAACTATTCTGCTCATTTGCTCCTCCTTAAATTTAGGGTTTCAGAAATGAAAAACTTACCACTTTACCCTTTAGTATGGACGCTGGATGCTGTCAGACACGCATTTGGGCATATCATACACCAATTTATCAATCAAATTCCAGAAACTACGCCCCATAAAGGGACTACACTACGGGAATTTTCTCATAACAGTGTGGCAACCTTTATAAGCAACTTATAGAGCAAAATCTTATCTCGTCAGAGAACCGGGCTGCGATTCTTCGACTTCTGTGAAGTGACTAAATGTGTCAGCCTTAAATTCTCACCAGCTCTATCTCTCCCCAGACTCCCAGTGTGTCCGCGAAGATCACCAAAGTTCCTAATACGCCGGGAATGGATCGGGCGAAGTTCAAAGCCTTCTGGATGTCTTGTCGCCGTTCGACTATATTGCAAGTTGCAGTTGCGGCCGCATCAGCTAAGGGCGTAGATCTTGACAGCACCACCACCGCATCGGCCTTGCCGAAACTGAGGGAGTGGCCTACGGTGCCGGAGGAGGTACAGACTCCCCAGGGAGATTCTGAGGGGGAGATTTTCAATCCCAGTCTTCCAGACAAGGGAGAGTTGCCGGCGTACACGGCCACTGTTCGTTCCTTTAGTGTACGAAGAAACACGTCGCCCCCGTTTTCTACAATCACTTCTTCGGAATCTTCCAACAGGCCTTGGCCCACATACTCGGCCACTGCACCCGCTACTGCGGCCATAGGGCCAGTACCTGCCTTTGCCCCAGCCTCGGCCATTGTCCGGGGAATCTCGCCTGCATCTTCATCCACCTGGATGGGATGAAGCGCCGTCTTGAACTCCGGATGTCCCCAGATGTATTTCTCAATCTGGCGGCGTGCTCGACGCACACCTAAAGCGGCCTTTGATCTTAAGTCCCTCTCTGCTTTGATGGCAAGATCAGTTTCTTTAATAATTACGTTGAAGGAAACCAGGTCTCCGCCGGAAAAAAGCCTTCGATAGATCCGGGGCTCATATGGTGCGCTCAAACGGGCATTTGGCATAATCAAGGCTCTTCTGAAAACCGGTTGCCATCGTAACGGCGATAAAAACAGGAACGATGGTTGGTGTGACAGGCATTGCCCTTCTGTTCCACTTTAAACAGCAAGGCATCGCCGTCACAGTCAACTCGAAACTCCTTCACATACTGGAAATTCCCTGAAGTCTCCCCTTTTGTCCACAGACATTGCCTGCTGCGGCTCCAGTAGGTCATTCTGCCTGTCTCTAAGGTCTTCTCTAAACTCTCCCGGTTCATATAGGCAACCATCAAAACCTGTCCGCTCTGGTAGTCCTGAGCTACCGTTACCACCAATCCCTTTTCGTCGAATTTTATCTCGTCCAACTTCATCGTTCTCATTCCCAGTGTAGTATCCGCTAATAATGTCACGATAGTTTTTGATCAGCAGCGTCGCCCAACCGATCCCAAGTCCACAAGACTAAGCAGATTGCTTCTTCACTTTCTATTTCGTAATCACAGAATAATTACGATGTTATTTTCCATATGCGACAACGGCTTATTGCCTTATCTGCCCTTCGCCGTAGACTACCCATTTATACGTGGTGAGATCTTTGACGCCCATTGGTCCCCGGGCGTGCAGTTTATCGGTGGAAATACCGATCTCGGCACCTAAACCATAAACACCCCCGTCGGAGAGTCTGGTGGAGGCATTAACCATCACCGAGGAAGAGTCAACCTCAGCTATGAACCTCTGAGCTTTAAAGTAATTTCCGGTAACGATGGCATCAGTATGGGCCGAGCCATACTGGTTGATGTGGGCAATTGCCTCTTCTAAGTTGTCCACAACCCTTACCGAAAGAATTAGGTCGAGATATTCGGTGTACCAATCCTCCTGAGTAGCCTCTTTAACATAGGGGGCGATCTCCTTAGTTCTAGGGCAACCTCGGATCTCCACCCCCGCCTTAGTGAGTTGTTCAAACATTTTGGGAATAAAGTGCTTGGCAACCTTAGCATTGACCAGAAGCGTCTCCATAGCGTTACAGACTCCGGGCCGCTGGACCTTGGCGTTGAAACAGAGCTTCTGAGCCATCTCTAAATCGGCCTCATCATCTACATAGATGTGGCAGACTCCTTCGTAGTGCTTAATCACCGGGATACGGGAGTGTTCCACTACCGTCTTAATCAGCTGCTTTCCACCCCGGGGGATGATCAGGTCAATCAGTCCCTCAGCTTTGAGCATCTCGGCCACGGCCCTTCTGTCGGTGGTTTCGACCAACTGAACAGCCCCTTGGGGCACCCCAGCGGAATAGGCGGCGTCAGAGAGGATCTTCACCAAGCAGATGTTGGAGTAGATGGCCTCAGACCCGCCTCTGAGGATGACGGCGTTTCCGGCTTTAAGGCAGAGTCCGACGGCGTCGGCGGTGACATTGGGCCGGGATTCGTATATGATGCCTATCACCCCGATGGGTACTCGGAGTTTGCCCACCCGGATGCCGCTGGGTCGTCTCACCATCTCTTCGAGGGCCTCTACTGGGTCCGGCAGAGCAGCGATCTCTCGCAGCCCCTCAGCCATCCCGGCAATCCGTTTGTCGGTCAGCCGCAGTCGGTCCAACATCGCCCCAGAAAGTCCCTTCTGCTCGGCGGCTTCCAAATCCTTGCCGTTCTGCTTCCTCACCAGCTCGGCAGAGCTTTCAATCGCCGCCGCCATCTGCAGAAGGGCTTCGGCTGCCTGAGCCATCTTTGCTATGTACTCTTCTATCTGCATCGCATACCCCCGGTTACTTAAAGCCGGTCTATTGCCCCGTTCAGATATTTCATTCCCTTCAGCACTTGAATCTCGATGTCTAAGCTGCAGATTTCGATGGACGAAGATTCGTTCCAGATCGTCCACACTGTAGCGGTAGTGGTCTCTGAATCTCATTGTGCCCACTAATTCTGCCCCAAGTTCCACCAGGCTTTTCTCAAAACTCTCAGGATTCCCAAGTGCAGAGAATGCAAATATCTTTCTGCCAGAAAGCTGTTCCACTTCCACCCGAGGGCCGTCGGGAAGCCTCCACAGAAAACAGGGTCTGTGGATACATTCCACAATCGGAGCTTCAGGGTTGATGGCTCTGAGCTGATTCTTCAGTTCCCTCAAGTCACTTGCCCGATTCACTCGAGTCAGACAGAACAAATGGGCTCGTTTAAGACTGCTTAGAGGTTCTCGAAGAATGCCCCTGGGCAGAAGATACCCGTTACCAAAGGAGTTGGAGGCGTCTATCACCACAATATCTAAGTCTCGCTTGAGTTTTAGGTGCTGAAACCCGTCATCAAGAAGCAGAACCTCAGGGGCAAACCTCTCGAGAACTAATTGTCCAGCCTCCACCCTGTTCTTTGTAACTACCACCGGAATACTCCTCAAACTCTTCGCTAAGAGGTAAGGCTCGTCCCCGGCCTCTTGGGGGCTGCTGAGAATTCTCTTGCCGTCGGAGACAATCTTCATCCCTTTGCCTTTGCGTCTGTAGCCCCGACTAAGCACTACAACTCTCTTTCCCCTATCCTTCAGCAACTTTGCTATGAAAGCCACCAAAGGAGTCTTCCCAGTGCCACCCACGGTGATGTTCCCCACGGAGATCACCCTGGCTGGCAGGCAGAACCTCCGAAACAGTTTCCACTGGTAACCCAGAAGCCACAGCCGAATAATGAGCGCATAAATCAAGGAACAGGTCCACAGCAGATAGCGGAGCAAGGTGAGCGAGAACCCATTCTCCCTATCACTTACTACCCTGCGAAACAGGTCCTCAGATGATGCCATTTTTTGTCAGAAGCTCGAAGGTAGCACTGGCAGCTCCCTTTCTTTGCTGAATAACTTTCTTCGCCTGGCTGCCGGCAACTTCTCTCTTGGAAGGATCTTCTAATAGCTGTCCTATGGTTTCCGTTAGTTGGTCGAGCCCTTCAACTTGAAAGGCAGCACCTTTTTCCAGCAAGGCCGCTGCTCCCCGCTGCTCCATATACGGGCCGAAGACAACGGGCACCCCCAAGGCGGCTGGCTCCAGAGGATTATGCCCTCCTACCGGCACCAGACTGCCACCCACAAAAGCCACCTGTGCACAAGCATACACCGAAGACAGCTCCCCCATAGTGTCCAGAATGAGGATGTCTACATCCCCGTCGCCCGGTTCTAACCGGCTTTTTCTAACCACGGCGAAACCAAATTCAGAGGCAAGAGCTTCTACTTGGCGAAGTCTAGCAAAAGCCTTCATTAAGACTTTCTCTTCTCCCTCTCTGGTGCTGCCGGCCACAACTACCCGGCGATTTGCCATAACTGGCAATTCAACAGGTCCTACCGGGGAGACATCGAATTTAAGACTACCAGTGACCGCGGTCTTCTCTGGTACAATTCCCAACTGGAGAAACCGGTCTCTGTCTGCTTCAGACTGAAGGCAAAAAAGATCAACTTTCTCTAATGCTGCTACGACAAATCTGTTTATGAGTCGGTAACGTGAAAACGACCTCTTTGAAAGCCTTCCATTCACTATTGCAACGCGACAGCCTAAGGCCTTTGCTGCCCAGATCAGATTTGGCCACAGTTCCAATTCGGCCAACAG
>MVCY01000049.1 GCA_002049985.1 Candidatus Latescibacteria bacterium 4484_181 | reverse complement strand
AAACCGCTCTGCCCGGTCTTTTCCTCAATTAAGTCTATTGCTCTGTAAAATATAGACTCGGCTACGCTTTTCTTTCCTTGACGCATCAAGTTATTGACGAACTTAGTCACCAAGACGCTGCCAAATTTGGGGTCGGGTAACAATTGACGTTTCTCCGGCCTTCTTCTTCGCGGCATATGGTCCTGAGGAACAGGAAATAATTAGGACTTAGGTTTTTTGGCACCGTATTTAGAGCGAGATCTCCTCCTGTCTTCAACCCCTGCGGTGTCCAACACCCCTCGAATAATGTGATATCTAACACCAGGGAGGTCTTTCACTCTTCCTCCTCTGACCAAAACAATGGAGTGCTCTTGGAGGTTATGGCCTTCCCCCGGGATATAGGCAGTCACCTCTATTCCAGTAGTGAGGCGAACTCAGTCGTCTCTTCAGACGCCCTATTGTCAGTTTCCACGAAGGATACTCTTCTATATCGAAGTGCCCCTGTTCCAGCAGGGATAAGGCGCCCGACAATAACATTCTCCTTCAAGCCAGCCAGTCTATCGGTCTTGCCTTGCACTGCCGCATCGGCCAGTACCCGAGTTGTTTCTTGGAATGAAGCTGCGGAGATAAAACTATCAGTCATCAGTGCAGCCCTAGTTATCCCCAGCAATACCACATCGTAAGTGGCAGGCCTACCCCCTTCTGCAGTTATTCTTTCGTTCTCTTCGGCAACAACCCAACGGTTCACTCTCTCGCCCTCCAGAAAGTTAGTATCGCCTGGATCAACTATTTTAACCTTCTGAAGCATCTGCCGGACGATTATCTCTATATGTTTGTCGTTGATCCTCACTCCCTGCATGCGATAAACTTCTTGGATCTCATTGACTAAGTATTCGGCCACCTTCAGGGGTCCCAGAATCGCCAGGATATCATGAGGATTTACCGGACCTTCTGAGAGCTTCTCCCCTGCGGTGACATGATCACCATCGTGGACTACCAAGTGTTTGCCGTAGGGAATTAAATATGTCCTCTGTTCTCCGGTTTCACCGGTGACGATTATTTCTCTGGAGCCTCGGACTAACCCTCCTATTTTAACCTCTCCATCGATCTCGGTGACTATGGCTGGAGATTTGGGAACTCTGCCCTCGAACAGCTCGGTCACTCTGGGCAGGCCGCCTGTAATATCCTTTGTCTTCACCATAGTGCGAGGAATCTTAACCAGCGTATCTCCTGGGCTAAGCATCTGCTTATCATGAACCAGTAGGCGGGCTCCTACAGGAATACTATAGTTCCGAAGCCTATTCCCTTTGGAGTCAACAATCTCAATACACGGGCTTAAGGATCTGTCACGCTGCTCGACCACGACTCGCTGGCGTAGACCTGTTATTTCGTCCAGTTCTTCACGCATGGTGACACCATCTTTGATATCAACGAACTTCGCTCTGCCAGCGCGGTCAGTCAAGATCACATTGTTGTAAGGGTCCCACCTGAATAGCACAGCCGCTTTTTCGACCTTCTCCCCCTCTTTCACCAAAAGTTGAGCACCGTAAGGCACATGCTGCTTTCCACGCACCCTCTCCTGTTCATCTAACAGCTCTATGTAACCGTTCCTTCCTACAACTATAAACGGTGGTTCGCTGCCATTCTTGGACACATAGTTTATATCCTTGTATTGCACCTTTCCGGCGCGTTTTGCTCTTATCTCGGACTGCTCTGCGATCCTGCTTGCTGTACCTCCGACATGAAAGGTTCTTAAGGTCAACTGAGTTCCTGGTTCTCCAATACTCTGAGCCGCAATGATCCCCACTGCTTCACCAACATTGACTAACTTTCCAGTGGCTAAGTTCCTGCCATAGCATTTGACACATACACCTTTCCGGGATTCACAGGTCAGCACCGAACGAATGCCGACTGATTCAATCCCGGCGTCAGTTATCCTGGAAGCCACTTCTTCAGTGATCTCCTCTCCAGCAGAAGCGATTATTTCCCCCGTCAAGGGATCGGCTACGTCCTCTGAAAGCACGCGACCCAGGATTCTGTCAAACAACGGTTCTACTACTTCCTCTCCATCCTTCAGCGCCTCAACCCTTATGCCACGGATAGTTCCACAATCCTCTTCCGTAACGGTCACATCCTGGGCGACGTCTACCAGTTTTCTGGTTAGGTAGCCGGCTTCGGCTGTCTTCAATGCCGTATCTGCCAGTCCCTTGCGTGTGCCATGGGTGGAGATGAAATACTCAAGCACGGAAAGCCCCTCGCGGAAGTTAGAAATAATAGGAGACTCAATGATCTCCCCCACTCCCCCAGTGACCTTCCTCTGGGGTCTAGACATTAATCCTCGCATCCCTGCTAATTGTCGTATCTGTTCCTGACTGCCCCGGGCACCCGAATCCGCCATCATGAAAACCGGATTGAACCCATCCTTATCCTTGCTTAACCCTTCAAGCAATGTTTGAGACACATCATTGGTGGCGTGCGTCCAAATGTCAATAATCTTATTGTATCTCTCACTGTCAGTAATAAGTCCTTGACTGTATTGTTCTTGTATCTCAGCCACCTCTTTCATGGCCTCTTTGACTATGGTCTGTTTCTCCGGTGGGATGATTAGATCGTCTATCCCAAAAGTGACTCCTGCTTTAGTAGCATAATGGAACCCTAAATCCTTCAACTTGTCAACAAACTCTACCGTCTGGGTTGCTCCCAGCTCTCGATAGATGGAGGCCGTTATCTCTTGAAGTTGATTTTTGTCCATCAGCTTATTCACAAACCTACACCCTCTGGGAAGTATCTGGTTGAAGATGATTCTACCCACAGTTGTTTCAATTAGGGCACCATCGATTCTAACCCTGATTTTGGCATTCAGTCCAACTTTGCCGTGTTCATAAGCAAGCAGGGCCTCTTGTGGATTGGAGAATATCTTTCCTTCTCCCTGCCCATTGGGTCTCATCTTGGTAAGATAGTAGCAACCCAGAGCGATATCCTGAGGTTTATCAATTATGATAGGTTTGCCACTGGCCGGCAGAAGGACATTCTTAGAGGAGAGCATTAGCACCCTGGCCTCAATCTGGGCCTCAACAGACAACGGGATATGCACTGCCATCTGGTCGCCGTCAAAATCGGCATTGAATGCGGCACAAACCAAAGGGTGAATCTTTATCGCCTTCTCCTCTACCAATACAGGCTCGAAGGCCTGAATCCCGAGCCGATGTAATGTGGGTGCGCGATTGAGAAGCACACAGCAGTCCTGAATCACCTCTTCCAGAGCGCCCCAGATCTCCGACCTTCTGCGCTCAATTAACCTTTTGGCACTCTTCACCGTCTGTGCCAACCCCTTTTCCACTAATAACCTGATAACAAAGGGCTTAAACAACTCCAATGCCATTTCCTTAGGCAACCCACACTGGTAGAGTTTTAATTCTGGCCCAACTACAATGACTGACCTGCCTGAGTAGTCAACTCGCTTCCCTAACAGGTTTTGACGGAACCTGCCTTGTTTACCCCTGATAAGCTCGCTGAGGGATTTAAGTGTCTTTCTGCTCTCCGCCTGGGTGCCACTGGAGCGACGGCTATTGTCTAAAAGGGCATCCACTGCCTCTTGAAGCATTCTCTTCTCATTGCGTAAGATTATCTCTGGGGCTCCAATCTGCATCAACTTTTTTAGCCGATTATTTCGGTTAATCACCCTCCGATAAAGGTCATTCAAATCAGATGTAGCGAATCTACCTCCCTCCAAAGGAATCAAGGGCCTGAGGTCAGGAGGCAGCACCGGCAGAACCTCCAAGATCATCCACTCAGGTCTATTTCCTGACTGGCGGAAACCTTCAACAACTTTCAACCTCTTCAATAAGTCCTGCTTCCTTTGAGAAGAAGTCTCTATCTTCACCTGCGTTCTAAGCTCTGCTGAGAGGTCCTCAATATTTATCTCCTTTAACAAGCTCCTTAGAGCACCAGCCCCTATTTCAGCCTCAAAGGTATATCCCTTCTCTCTCAGCTCCAGCACCTCGTCCTCGGAAAGCAAATCCTTTTTGTCCAGGGGTGCATTCCCGGGGTCTAAAACCACATAAGAGTCGTAATATATAACCCTCTCCAGTTCGGAAACAGACATATCCAAGAGATAGCCGATTTTTGAGGGGATGGATTTGACAAACCATATATGCGCTACTGGCACTGCCAGTTCGATATGTCCCATTCGCTCCCGACGCACTTTAGAGCGGGTCACTTCCACCCCACATTTATCGCAGATTACGCCTTCATAACGTCTGCGTTTATATTTGCCACAGTGACATTCCCAATCCTTCTCAGGCCCAAAGATCCGCTCACAGAAAAGGCCGTCTCGCTCTGGCTTGAAAGACCGATAGTTGATAGTTTCCGGCCGGGTGACCTCACCATGAGACCAGCTACGGATGGCCTCCGGAGAGGCAATTCTCACTCTAATGGCATTAAACCCCATCGTTTTTACACCAGAAGGACTCAATCTCCAATCACCTCGCTTGGGGAATAGTAGAAATTAAGATTTGCTCTTCTTGCCGTTCTCAAATTGGATGTCGAGCCCAAGGCTCTGCAATTCTTTAACTAACACTCTAAAAGACTCGGGAATATTAGGTTCTGGAGGATTTTCTCCTTTAACGATTGCCTCGTACGTGAGAGACCTTCCCTCTACATCGTCAGATTTGACGGTGAGCATCTCCTGGAGAAGATGAGCTGCTCCGTAAGCCTCTAAGGCCCATACCTCCATTTCTCCGAAGCGCTGTCCACCAAACTGGGCCTTCCCTCCCAATGGCTGCTGGGTAACTAACGAATACGGGCCAATTGAACGTGCGTGGATTTTATCCTCCACTAAATGAGAAAGTTTCATCATATAGATATATCCCACAGTCACCTTCTCACTAAACCTTTCTCCCGTCTTGCCATCGTATAGCACCGTCTTTCCATTTTTGGGCAGTCCAGCCTTAGCCAAAGCCTGCTCGATCTCTTCAAGGGAAGCCCCGTCAAAAACAGGCGTAGAAACATAGATGCCGAGGCGCTTTGCCGCCCAACCCAAGTGGGTTTCTAATATTTGGCCCAGGTTCATTCGCGAAGGTACTCCTAAGGGATTAAGGACGATATCCACTGGCGTGCCGTCTGGCAGATAAGGCATATCTTCCTCAGGGACAACTTTTGCTACTACTCCTTTATTCCCGTGTCGCCCTGACATCTTGTCTCCCACAGTTAATTTCCTCTTCTGCGCCACATAAACCTTTGCTAGCTGAAGTATACCTGACGGCAACTCTTCTCCCCTGGTTAACCTCTCAATCTGCTGATCCAGCTCATCTTCGACATGATCAATCAGCATTTGGCTGGTTTTTATTAAGGTCTCAATCTTGCTGTTGTTGCACTTGTCCTCAACCCATTTATCATCCGGACGGACAACATCAAGGTCGATTCTCTCCAGAACAGCTCCATCGAGAGACTCTCCAGAGTTGCAAATTATGGAGCCGTCTTCAGTATTCCGGAGAACCCCTGAACGCTGTCCCTGCAAAAGTTGCTTCACCTCTTTATCTCGTGCTCTCTTAATTTCTGCAATTCTCTTTTGGGCCTCGTTCTTCAAGGAAGCGATCTTATCCCTGTCCTCTTTTTCTGTCTTCTCATCCCTGTGTTTTCGAGAAAACAGCTTGGTGTCTACGACCACTCCTTCCATTCCCGGAGGGACTCTAAGGGAGGTGTCACGCACCTCTCCAGCCTTTTCCCCGAAGATAGTCCTGAGTAGTTTCTCCTCGGGAGAGAGTTCGGTTTCTCCTTTGGGCGATCCCTCTTTCATCCAGATTTTTCACCATATCCTCGCCGACATTAGGAATATCCCTTGTTATCTCTTCGGGGCCCAATCTGGTTCTCCGCACCTGGACTTCAAACTCCACCATGTGAATGGAGGTGAATATATCCTCTTTAACCAACCTCTCGCTGACGACAATGGCATCTTCAAAATTGTAGCCCTCCCAGGGCATAAAGGCAACCAGGAGATTGGCCCCCAGGGCAAGCTCGCCGTGTCTGGTGGCCTGTCCGTCAGCAATAAGTTGTCCTGCTTTTACCTTATCGCCTACCTTCACTACGGGGCGTTGATTGATACAACTGTCCGAGTTAGAGCGTTTGAACTTGATCAAATTATAGGTGTGGTAATCAGGGATGCCCAACAACTGGGCAGCTTCGTCGGCTGGTTGCTCGGGTCTTAT
>MVCY01000048.1 GCA_002049985.1 Candidatus Latescibacteria bacterium 4484_181 | reverse complement strand
ACTATCATATACCTTACTCCTCCCTTAGCTTTGTGGGATTCCTAACCTTATGTCTGGCCATTGCCCTTCAACCCCTGAGACATCTTGTCCAAAGCTTGGCAGATCGTTATTTCTATCGAGAACCCTACAATTACCACCACACGCTCCAGCAGGCCAGCCGAATCATCACCTCCACTATTGAGTTGAAGCCACTGCTCCAATCCATAATCTCTGTAATAGTCAATACCATGAAGGCCGAGTGGGGCTGTCTTTTCCTTCGTGATGAGGGGAACGGGGATTTCCAACCCGAGGCATTCGAGGCATCGATGGAGAAATGCCTGCCCCCACCGGCTCTTTCAGACAACTGCGCTACTGTGAAGGCCTTGAGACAGGGAAGAAATCTACTGGTACGGGAGGAGATAGAGAGGTTCTCCGAGAGAGAAGAAGATAAGAGAGTTGGAGATGAATTGGGAAAGCTTGGTTGCGATTTGGCCCTCCCGTTGTCTGTTAAGGGGCAGCCGGTGGGATTACTACTAATAGGGCCAAAGCTTTCGGGAGACCCTTACTTTCAGCAGGATCTGGACCTTTTATCTATTGTGAGCAACCAGGCTGCTATGGCCATAAATAATGCCCAACTCTACCGGGAGGTTGTCCAGATCAAAGAGTACAACGAGAATATCCTCCGGGATATGCAAGGTGGAGTGATAGCTGTGGATGCGAAGCAACACATAACCGTCTTTAACCGAGCTGCAGAAAGTATAACCGGACTTCGAGGAGACGATGTAGTGGGCAAGAAGGTGGATGTTCTTGGTCCCGATCTGGCCAAACCTCTGGTTCTCGCTCTAAACCTGGACAGGCTTTATTTCCATTGCGAAAGGAGAGCCGAGAGGCTGGCCTCAGTGGGGAGATTGGCCGCAGATTTAGCTTTGCCGAACTGCTTCCCGAGAAGTTCACCGACGCCGAATTCCAGAAAAACTTCCTCAAGGTGGCTACCAAAGAGATAGATAGAATAGATTCCTTAGTTTCCCAACTATGCAATCTGACTTCCTCAAGGTGGCTACCAAAGAGATAGATAGAATAGATTCCTTAGTTTCCCAGCTATGCAATCTGGCTCGTCATCCCCCTCTTCAGTGTGAATCCCTGGATACATTCGCTCTTAGAAGAAGTCCTCACTCTGCTCTCGGGACAGATAGATGGACAGGGGATTCAGCTTGTGAAAGACTACGCAGAGTATTTACCCTCCCTGCAAGGGGATAGAGATCAACTCAAGCAGCTGTTCTTGAATCTAATTGAGAACGGCTTAGAGAATATGCCCCAGGGGGGGCGGCTCACAATAAGTACTCTCTTTGAAAATGAGCGGCTCGAGAATGGAAAATATCTGGAGGTGAAAATCTCCGACACCGGATCCGGTATTTCCAGTAAGAACCTGCGAAGGATATTCGATCCCTTTTTCACCACTAAAGAAAAGGGTACTGGGTTAGGTCTGTCTATCTGCCATCGGATTGTTAGCGACCACAAGGGTTTCATTGAAGTGGAGAACAACAAAGATGGTCCTGGAGTGACCGCTACCGTTCGTTTGCCTCTATTACCAGATTTGTTGGAGGAGGACCTAGATGCGATCGATTCTGATTCTCAGCAATCAACCTGAGAAATTGGCCAGGCTGAAGAGAATCCTTCCCACCGACTACTCTATTTTCACCGCTTCTGTACAAGAAGGTCCGGAGTTCCTTCGTACATCCCCTATAGATGTAGTAATAGCCGATGTCTTGAACACAAAAGACCTGTTGGTCCTACAGGAGATCAGAGGGCTTCAGGCCCAGTGCGTTATCCTCTGTCTGGTTCCGGAGAAGGAAGTGGTTTGGGAAGAAGATCCCTGGGAGATTTCCGATTTTGTCCTGAGGGAGCCCTCGTCTGGCAGAGAGATAAGAGCAATATTGGGCAGAGCGTTGGAAAAGCGGAATATGTTAGAACAGCTCAACATCTTGCAAAACCGCCACTGCTCTGCCCCTATATCTGGACCCTTAGCCAGTTCTTCCACACCTGCCTGGGAACAACTCATAAAAGGAGTCGCTAAGGCCTTAAGTGCCAGCTTCGATCTGGACAGACTGCTGGATCTGTTCCTGGACACAGTGGTGGAGATGCTACATTCCAGTAAGGTCTCAATTTTGACCCTTGATGCCCAATACAAAGAGTATCGGATCAGAACCTACAGGGGGGTTTCACCTGTGTTGGTCTCACGGGTGAGGCTGAAAGCCGACGAGGGATTGCCGCTGTGGTTGGCTCAAGAAGGCAGGATAATTCGTAAACAGGAGGCAGAGAGCAAGGCCTCGGATCCCCTATTTTTGCAAATAGACAGAGACCTAAGAGCACTTCAGGCAATAGCCGGAATCCCCCTTATTGCCCGGGGCAGTTTGATCGGTATCTTGGCCCTGGGGTACACCATTACTGGTCTCTCTTATACAGATGAAGAATTGGAAACACTGTTCACATTAGCCAGCCATATAGCTATGGCAGCCCAGGATATCCAGCTTTACCATCAGACTCAGTACCAGAAGTCTTACATCGAAGAGATTCTGGCCCGTATGAGCAGTGGGGTGATTAATATAGATGAAAACGAAAGGGTTATTATTTTCAACCAACGAGCAGAAGAGATATTGCAGAGGAAGACCTCGGAAGTGTTAAACCAGGACCTCAGGTGCTTACCCTCCCCTCTGGGGGATATGCTTTTTGAAACCCTGCGCACAGGCAAAGCCTATCACAAGGTTGAGGTGGAACTTATGCCCCAGAGACAGCCTCTGCAGGTTAGCACCTACCAGCTCCGCGGTCCGGGCAATGCGATGGGAAGTGTGATGGTCTTCGATGACCTGTCCACCCAAAAACAGCTTGAGCAGGAAAGACTGCGTTCGGAGAGACTTGGTGTGCTCAATCAGATAGTGGGATGGGTAGCCCATGAGATTAAAAATCCTTTAGTATCTGTCCAGACATTCACCGAGCTTTTACCCGAAAGATACGACGATTCCGAGTTTCGGGGCCAATACTGTTCTGTGGTAGCTCAGGAGGTCAGGAACTTAAATGAGTTAGTAGAAAAATTGTTGATCTTAGTAGAAGGGGAGAAATACCAGTATGAATCGGTCCAGGTTACTGACTTATTGGCCGAATGTATTTCTGATCTCAAAGAGAAGGAATCATATAAAACAACGAACATCGCTTTTGACTGTCAAGACGGAATTCCAACGATCACCTGCGACAAGAAACAGCTTAAGAGGGCATTCTCTTATACGCTTGAATATTTAGTTAAATCCACCCCCCCAGAGGGCAAAGTATCCGTTTTTGTCTCTTCACGAAGGGGAGAGGGCAAAACCCCTCAGGTGGATATAAGGATGTCTACCACCGGACTTGAACTTCCTCCAGAGAAGCTGATGTATATGTTCGATCCCTTCCACAGGAATTCTGTGTCTGACTTAGGATTGTGTGCTACCCGTAGAATAGTAGAAGAGCACGGGGGAGAGGTTACAGCCGAGAGGAATAAAAGACATAAAGGGACTAATTTTTTGATTCATTTGCCTGTCAAAAATGGGGCCGCGGTTGCAGACAGCAGATAACCAATGTTGAGAAAATGATTGAACTTTCAGCAATGTCGAGAAAGCTTATATACAAGCGTTAGTGCAACTTACACAGAAGCAAAGAGGCAGGATTATGACTGAGAGAGCCAAAATATTAGTAGTGGACGACGAGCTGGGTCCCAGGGAGTCTCTGCGGATGATTCTTAAGGATCGTTATGATGTTACCACAGTGGACAGCGGGATTTCTGCTGTGGAGTATGCAAAACTGAATCCTGTGGATTTAGTGCTCTTGGACATCAGAATGCCAGGATTAAACGGAATAGAGACTCTCAAAAAGATCAAACAGATACGTCCTGAGGTGGAGGTGGTGCTGATTACTGCCTATGCCTCGGTAGATACTGCCCAGGAGGCAGTCAGATATGACGCTGTGGATTATTTGATAAAACCTTTCAGCCGGGCAGATGTGAATAAAGTGGTAGAAAAGGGACTGGCCCGGCGAAGGGAGCGTTTGAACTCTACTTATGAACTGAAAACTTTGCAAGAACAGATGCATGCTTTGACTCTTGTTTCTTCTCAGGTTGGCTCCCAGCGCGAACTTGTTTCTGTCCTTTCTACTATTGGTAAGGAAGCTGCCAGGGTGCTGGGGGCTGATGCCTATGCTATTTGTTCTTTAAATGGAGAAGAACGGTCACCAACCAGGTTGCTCTGTGGAAAACTTCCTGAAAAACTTGTGGATGAGGTGGCGAGGGCTGCCCGAAGGGTTATTGCTGGGGAAACAGTCTCCTCATCAGAGCCCCTTGTAGTATCCTTCCCTGATGCCGCAAGTTCTGATGTGACGACAAGAGAACTTATGATGCAGCAAGGTTACAAATCGATGTTGCTTCTTCCCCTTTCTTACAGACAGAAATTGCTGGGGGCTTTAGTCTTCTGTTATAGGGAAGACAAACCCCCTTCGCAGAGGGAAAGAGAACTGGCTCAGGCCTTCGCCTACCAGGCTGCTGTAGTTCTACAGACAAATCAATTGTATGAAGAGCTGAGAAATAAGGCCACTGAACTGACGCAGAAAGTTGCTCAGTTGAGCATAGTGAGAGATATCTCCGCTGCAGTACTCAGCAATTTGGACCTGGACGCCGTGCTTGACTCCATAACTGCAGGGCTACAGGAGCTCGGATATAAAGGGGTGAATATTTCCTCTTTAGATGGTGCAAAACGTGAGGTTATGGCGGAGGAGGTTGAATCACCTTCAAGAACGCTGGCTCCGAATTCTCTTCCCAAGCAGACTGAATACAAATGGTGGGAAGAAAAGAAGCAGTTTAAGATTACTGCTCCCATAATGGTGGATGAGAAACCCGTTTACCTCTTGGAAGTTCATACCCCCAAAGAGCCCAATGGGAAAGAGATAGAGCTCATAAGTATGCTTTCGGAGCAGATTGCTATTGCCATCAAGAATTCACAGTTGTATAAAGAGATCAACAAGACCAAAAATTACTTGGAGAGTCTAATTCAGAATGCTGGAGATGCGATTATTACGACAAATCTAAATGACGAGATTCTCTCTTGGAATAAGGCGGCGGAGCGGGTCTTCCAATATTCACCGACCGAGGTTATTGGTAGAAACATTGGGGAGCTACTTCCTGGCTCTGACTATAAGAAGAACAAGGAACTTATGATTAACTACCAGCAACCAAAGAGCTTTGAGACAAAGGGGCAAAAGAGCGACGGCACTCCGATTGACATTGATGTCACTATCTCCCCGGTGGAAGATGCCGACCAGAATATAATAGGGGTCTCGACTGTTATCCAGGATGTTACTGAACAGAACAGGCTTCGACGCCAGTTGGTACATTCTGAGAAACAGCGGGCTTTAGGGGTAATGTCGAGCGGGGTAGCCCATAACTTCAACAATATTCTGGCAGGAATATTGGGCCATGCTCAGCTTCTTCAGATGCGCACGCCCAAAAGAGAAGATTTTCAACACATCCATAAAGGCCTTAAGATTATTGAAAATGCAGCACTAAAGGGCGCAGGCATTATAAGAAGGATGCAGAAGTTCTCCCGCACAGATGGCAGCGAAAACTTCAAGCCAGTGGATCTGAACGAGATAGTGGAAACAAGTCTCTCTCTAAGTGAGCCCAAGTGGAAGCACGAACCGGAAGCCAAGGGCATTAAGATACTTATTAATAAGGAACTTGGAGATATTCCGTTTGTGCAAGGAGATGCGTCACAGTTAAGTGAGGTGTTGGTAAATCTCATATTCAATGCAGTTGAAGCTATGCCCAATGGGGGGGAGATATCTATCAAAACAGGGGTATGGAAAAACAATAATGTCTACCTTTCTGTGGTAGATAACGGCGTCGGCATGAGCCAAGAGGTAAAGGAGAAGATATTCGATCCCTTCTTCACCACAAAGGGGGCGAAAGGAGTAGGCTTAGGAATGAGCGTGGTTTACGGAATTCTGAAATCTCATCGAGCTCAGATTGACGTAAACAGCGCACCGGGGAAGGGAACAGAATTTATCATAAAATTCCCCCTGCCGGAGAAGACAGAAGAGCAATCTCGGGCAAAGGAGGTTACCCGGAAGACAACTCCGGCGAACATTTTGTTTATAGAAAATGAGGAGAATATCCGGGAGCTTTTTGCTGAAGTCGCGGATACGGTGGGATACCGGGTGAGCCTGGCTTCCTCTGGGATTGAGGGTCTGGAGATACTTCAGAGGTCACCGGAAGAGTTTGATGTTCTTTTCACCGATCTGGGCATGCCTGATATGAACGGCTGGCAGGTGGCCAAAAGGGCTAAGGAAATTGCCCCCCATCTTCCTGTCATCCTCTGCACTGGATGGGATGCAGAGATGACCTCCAGCCAAAGAGAACATTCAGAAGTAGATTTTGTAATATCAAAACCATATGAGATAAATGAGCTTATTGATGTTGTGAATAAGGCTGTGGAGATAAGGGTAACCGGATAGAGATTGAGCTGTGAATAAGACTGCCAAGGGAAAGTTTCTTTACCAAGAAAACAGGGTAGATTGTGTCCAAGACCAGCGAAAGTACAGGCTTGAGACTTTCGCGAAAGGTTACAGTTGCCCTTAGTGGCGCCGGCATCGTTACCTTCAGGGCGTGAAGTAGTCGTCTTTCACAATGTTCTCC
>MVCY01000047.1 GCA_002049985.1 Candidatus Latescibacteria bacterium 4484_181 | reverse complement strand
AGGGGAGCTGTGTTGGAGCCGCAGGAATCGAGGCAGATTCAGATAAGGCCCTGTTTCAAAACGTAGATGTTTCCACTCAAATAGGAGCCGGAAGAAATAAGATCAATATGAAAGTTCCCTTCTTCACTGGCGCACTGGGTTCTACAGAGATTGCCCGAATTAATTGGGAAGGGACTGCTATCGCCATTGCTATGACTGGCGCTGTACTTGTATGCGGTGAAAATGTCTGTGGCATGGACCCCAATGCCGAATTTAAAAGTGGCAAGGTGGTGAAATCACCAGAGTTGGCAAGAAGAGTAGAGATTTATAAAGATTGGTACAACGGCTATGGCGCTATGTTGGTCCAAGCCAATGTGGAAGATACCAGGATTGGCGTTCCTGAGTACGCTGTGGAGAAACTAAAAATTCAAGGCATCGAGCTAAAATGGGGGCAAGGGGCCAAGGACATCGGCGGAGAAGTCAAGTTGCCCTCCTTAGAAAGAGCCATGGAACTCAAGAAAAGGGGCTACATTGTTATACCTGATCCGGAAAGCCCATCAGCTCAGGCAGCGTACAACGCTGGAGCCATAAAAGAGTTTGAGCGTCATTCCCGTCTGGGCATGGTAGAAGAGGAAACATTCCTCAAAGAAGTAGAACGGCTAAGAAAAATAGGTGCCAAATACATCACATTGAAAACAGGAGCTTATCGACCAGCAGATCTAGCCCGGGCGGTGAAGTTTGCCTCAGAGGCAAAAATAGACTTGCTCACCGTAGATGGAGCTGGTGGTGGTACGGGCATGAGCCCTTGGCGCATGATGAATGAGTGGGGAATTCCTACAGTATACTTGGAAAGCCTCCTGTACAAATTCCTCAGCAGGCTGGCAGAGAAAGGAGAATTTATTCCCAGTTGCGCCATAGCAGGAGGAATCGCACTAGAGGATCAAATATTTAAAGCACTGGCTCTGGGGGCACCTCATGTAAAGGCAGTGTGCATGGGGCGCTCCACCTTAACTGCCGCCATGGTTGGAAAAACACAGGCTAGGCTGCTTAGGAAAAAATATGGCGAGGGAGCAGAATACGATGATGCGCTGTTCAAGACTTTCATCAATGCAGCAGAACTCAAGGAAGAATATGGAGAGGAAGCCTTCAGACGTATCCCCCCTGCAGCAATAGGGGTATATTCCTACTATGATAGGCTTGCAATCGGACTGAAACAACTCATGGCAGGGGAACGGAAATTTGTTCTCAACTTGCTAGATAGGAACGACATATTTGCCCTAACCCGAGAAGCTGCAGATGTTTCGGGTATCCCATACATAATGGAAACAGACAAGAAGGAGATTGAGCAAATCCTGGGATAAGAAAAGAGGCCAATAAAACCAACAGGAGGCAACAATAAGTTCTGCAAAGTGAAGCCCATTTGGTAATGCTACTTTTCTTTTAGGAGGCCCTGAATACTTCCTATCTCTAGATGCGACCTGAGCAGGTAATAGGAAACGGTGGCCTTGCTATATTGCTCTGGCTCTCCTCCGGCCAGAAGACCATAGCACCAATATTATGCTTCTCGATTTCCCAAGAGACAGCGTAGGTTTCAACAGTAAGATGCTTAACTATCCCACAGAAGATATAATGATGAGAAGCCTTACAAAAAACTCAGGGGGGATGGGAAGACAGAATATAGTAAGCTTACTAAATCTGGTTCTGATTTGTGCTATGATGACAACAATTATGTTGAGGGAGATAACCAATGACTACTAAAGAAAAAGACAAATCTCGCGAATATGTTCTCCAGATGGTAAAAGAGCATAACGTGAAATTCATCAGACTATGGTTCACCGACATATTGGGTGTACTCAAAAGCTTCACTATCACCAATACAGAACTTGAGAGGGCACTGAAAGAGGGAATGGGGTTTGACGGCTCATCCATCGAGGGTTTTGCACGCATAGACGAAAGCGATATGATAGCTATGCCCGACACCAATACCTTCCAGTTACTTCCATGGTTCCCCACAGAACATCACACTGTAGCCAGGATATTCTGTGACATTTTGAAGCCAGGGGGTGAACCCTTCGAAGGCGACCCCAGATATATCCTAAAAAAAAACCTGAAGCGAGCAGCCGACCTCGGCTACACCTTCTACGTAGGACCTGAGCTCGAGTATTTCTATTTTCGAGACTCAAATGGCACTGAGCCACTGGACGAGGGGAGTTATTTCGATTTAACCCCTCTTGATATGGCTTCTGACCTGAAGAGAGAGACAGTGCTCACCTTAGAAAAAATGGGGATCGGCATCGAATATTCCCACCATGAGGTTGCTCCTAGCCAGCATGAGATAGACATGAGATACACTGATGCCCTGACTATGGCTGACAATGTAATGACCTACCGCCTGGTAGTTAAGCAAATAGCCTTGAAACACGGAGTCTACGCCACATTTATGCCTAAACCTATATTCGGTGTAAACGGCAGCGGAATGCACGTGCACCAGTCACTATTCAGAGATGACCGGAATGCCTTTTTTGCCAAGGATGATCAGTTCAACCTTTCAGAAGAGGCTAAATTCTATATTGCAGGGCTTCTGAAACATGCACAGGAGATTACCCTGGTCTGTAACCAGTGGGTCAATTCCTACAAGCGCTTGGTCCCGGGGTATGAGGCCCCTGTATATCTATCTTGGGCACGAAGGAACCGGGCAGACCTGATCAGAGTGCCGGAATACAAACCAGGAAAGGAAACTGCCACTCGGGTGGAGTTTAGATCTGCCGATCCCGCCTGCAATCCATACCTTACATTTAGCGCAATGCTGGCAGCTGGTTTGGAAGGAATTGAAAGGAAATACGAGGTGCCTGAGCCAGTAGAGAAAAATGTGTACGCAATGAGCGAGGAGGAAAGGAAGCAAAGAGGAATAGGAACCCTACCTGCTAGCCTATGGGAAGCTATCCAGGTCACTGAAAAAAAAGAGCTCGTGCGAAAAGCCCTCGGCAATCATGTTTTCGATGCTTTCATCAAGAACAAGAAGATCGAGTGGGATATGTACCGAACCCAGGTGACCGATTACGAGCTCAAGAGATACCTGTCAATCTTGTAAGTACCATACAGTCTGTTGTATTCTGTATCTTGGGGGATAATATGCGCGGACTGCGAATTGGTATGGCTCAGATCAATACTATCGTAGGCGACTTTGCGGGCAACGTCCAGAAGATTCTGAAGACAATTGCCGAGGCAAGACCCATGGGAGTTGATCTGCTCATATTCCCGGAACTTGCGATCTGCGGTTACCCGCCGGAGGACCTCCTGCTCAGACCACAGTTTATAGATGAAAACCTGCGATCTCTAGGCAAGATAGTTGATAGCTCCTCTGGGCTTGCCATCGTGGTTGGCTTTGTTGATGCCCGAAGTGACATCTACAATGCCGCCGCCGTAATCCACGATGGGAAGATAGCTGGCATATACCACAAAATATATCTTCCCACCTATGGGGTCTTCGATGAGAACCGCTACTTCAAAGCTGGTAGTGAATGCCCCGTGTATATCATAGCCGGCATAGGCGTAGGCGTTAACATCTGCGAGGACATCTGGTATGAAGCAGGCCCAACTACCACGCAAGCCTACTCTGGGGCCGGGGTCATAGTGAACATAAGCGCTTCACCATATCATTCGGGCAAACGGAATTTCAGAGAGAGAATGCTAAGTACCCGTGCCTCAGATAATATCGCCTTAGTGGCTCATAACAACCTGGTAGGTGGACAGGATGAACTGGTTTTTGATGGCAATAGCATGATATTGGACGAGAAGGGACGATTGTTAGCCAAGGGTAAACAATTCGAAGAAGACCTGATAGTAGCCGATCTTGATATAGAGGCGGTCTTTCGCGCGCGCCTTCATGATCCCAAGTGGAGGAAGAAAGCACTGCTGGAAGAACAACGATGGCACACAACAAAAATAGCGGTATCTGAAAAACCACACATCGCCCCAAAACCATCGCTCCCACAAAGACAAACCCAGATGTGCGATGTTCCCGGTGATATCTATGCCGCGTTGGTGTTAGGCACGCGAGATTATGTAAATAAAAATGGCTTTGAAAAAGTGCTGATTGGCCTCTCCGGCGGAATCGATTCAGGCCTAGTAGCATCCATCGCAGTTGATGCTCTGGGGTCCTCAAATGTAGTTGGGGTAGCGATGCCTTCGAGATATTCTTCTCCCAGTAGCATATCCGATGCCGAGCTCCTGGCCCACAATCTGGGCATTAAGCTCATGACCATCCCAATTGAGAAGGCCTTTCAAACCTATCTGGAAATGCTTGCGGCACCTTTTAAAGGGATCAAGCCTAATGTGACCGAGGAGAACATTCAAGCCCGTATCAGAGGCAATATTCTGATGGCACTGTCAAATAAATTCGGCTGGCTTGTTCTTGCCACAGGCAACAAAAGCGAGATAGCCACCGGCTATACCACTCTATACGGTGACATGGTGGGGGGATTCGCGGTTATAAAAGATGTGTTCAAGACTACAGTTTACAAACTAGCCAGATACCGAAACTCAGTAGCGGGCTCAGAACTCATTCCTTCCACTATCATAAATAAAGCACCCTCCGCCGAGCTAAGACCCGAGCAACAGGATATTGACACATTGCCCCCATACGACCTCCTCGACCCCATCCTGACGGCTTATGTCGAGGAAGACAAAAGTGTGGAACAGATTATCGCTATGGGAATTGATGAAAAGACGGTCAGGAGAGCCGCTCAGCTGGTAGATACTAGTGAGTATAAACGCCGTCAGGCACCACCAGGAGTCAAGATAACACCAAGAGCATTCGGCCGAGACAGAAGGTTCCCTATCACAAACTGGTTCAAAGAGTCGGCTGAGACATGAAAATAGGAGTGCTTGCTTTGCAAGGAGCATTCTTGGAACATATCCATATCATGCAGCAACTGGGGGCAGAGGCCTCTCCCATTCGCTTACCTAATGAGCTTGATGGAAAAGATGGCTTTATTATCCCCGGTGGAGAAAGTTCCGCTATGCTCAATCTGATGCAAAGTTTTAACCTCACCCAGCCCCTGCGAGAAATAGCCAAGGGGGGCGTGCCCATCTGGGGCACATGTGCCGGGATGATCCTGCTTGCCAAGAAAATCTCTAATCTCGATACAGAGACTCTAACCCTCATGGATATGACAGTCAGGCGTAACGCATTCGGGAGACAGGTAGATAGCTTCGAGACCGAATTATCAATCCCTGCCTTAGGAAACAAACCGTTTCCCGCTGTTTTTATCCGCGCCCCATTTATTGAGGGGTTTTGTATTTGTTCATCTCTTCCTGTGCCAAATCTATCACTCTTTTTACCTGGTCCTCTTTTAATTTTGCCTGTTCCGAAATCCTCTCCAGATTAATTTTCCCTGAATCAATTAATCGAGCCATCTTCTCTCCTTTTGGCCCTGCTCGATTTGGAAGATCTGCTGATTAAGAGTCAGCTGCTCTACCAGTTGAGCTAGCGGCCCGGCACTCAGATATTAGCACCAGGAAAAACCTGAGACAAGCTGATATATTCTTCATGCTAGAGAATGGTATAAACTATTTGCACACTGACTGAAACCTCTAATTCTCCTGGGCTAATAGCAGTTTCAGGCATAGAAGCTCTCTGATCCTTATATCCCCAAAAATCATTCCTGTATGGCCAGTAGATAGAGCTATCTGAAATATAGCTAGGCTTCCCCAACTGAACGCCAGATGTATCAGCCAGTTGTATTGCCTTGGCATACGCATCTTGCACTGCCTTAACCCTGGCGGCCTCATAATATGGCATGGGATTATCTACCGTAAAAGTTATGCCCTGAATTCGAATAAGGTCACCCCCAGCATCAACAACATCATCTATCACAGATCCAGCATTATCAAGGTCTCGCAGTTTAACCAGCACCATATTACTAACTCTGTAGCCGGTGGTTGTCTGCTCGCCCCCATTCCACTTTATTACAGGACAAATACTATACCTCTGTGTCTGGATATCTTTCTCGGCCACCCCATCAGCCTGTAGAGCTTGCATGACTTTGTCCATAGCTTCAGTCGCCAGAGTCTGAGCACTAGTCACTGTTTCAGCTTGAGCCTCAATACCCAAGGTAATTTTGGCAATATCAGGAATTGCCATGGACATCCCCGTACCAGTAACCCATATCCCCGTGTTTTGCTGCGAAGACTGGCTGGAAGAATAAGCAAGCTCATGATTTTGGGAGGCACAGCCAACTGCTACCAGCGCCAAGACTACCACCAGTGAAGGAATTAACCACCAAACTTTTCGCATATAACACACTCCTTATATTTCATGATATATTTTTTTAAGAACTGCTCGAGCCTCCAATTTACTTACTTACACGATATAACGAAACATATTAGATTTAGGTTTATGTGTGATGCTAAAATAACTTCCAGTCATGAGAATCCTCCGCGACGTCGGTATAACCATACTCATAGCTTTGGCTATATTTACTCTACTGAGAGTTACCATGCAAGGTTATACTGTAGAATATTGTTGCATGGTTCCCAATATCCAAGACGGTGATTGGGTCGTGGTAAATAAAGCAAGCTATTTTTTCTCAGAACCCAAGCGCGGCGATGTTATAGTATTTCACCCCCCAGAGGAACTCAGTTCAAATAACCCTTTCATTAAACGAATTATCGGGCTACCCCAAGAAACAGTGGAGATCAAGAATAACAAGGTTTTCATCAATGGCATTCCTCTGGAGGAAAAATACGTCAATGATCCTCCATACTACACTATGCCTCTAAAACAAATCCCTGAAGATGAGTACTTTG
>MVCY01000046.1 GCA_002049985.1 Candidatus Latescibacteria bacterium 4484_181 | reverse complement strand
CCTTGCTTTTTAATCAATGTGTATGTGTAATACTGTTTGTGCTGGCAGTAACAATGCTCCTTGTTTTGCGAAAACGTGGCATGTGTTTATGACATTCTACCAGATTCTGGCCAAATACTGTCGGCACACTGTCCCTGCAGACGCGTCCCCAGGAAAATGCCTAAAACTTTCCAAGCGATTCTGCCCTACAGGAAAAGCAAAAACTGAGGGAAAAGAAGTGCAATGGAAGAATCTTATGTCGATTTACACACCCACACCACCTGCTCAGACGGGTTGGCTCAGCCGGAGCAGATACCCCACTTGGCTAAAAAGGCCGGACTTAAGGCAGTAGCCGTTACCGACCACGATACCATTCGGGCAATCGATAGAGCCCTGCAGGCGGGCTCTTTCTTGAACATAGAGGTCATCCCCGGAGTTGAACTGAGCACAATGCTGGACGACCACGAGATACATATTTTGGGGTATTTCATAGACTGGCAGAATGAGGTTTTCGGGGAAAAAATGAGGAAACTGAGAGAGGGACGTCTGGCTCGAGCAGAAAAGATACTTGCTCGACTGAAAAGGTCGGGAATAGATCTGCATATGGACCAAGTTCTCGAAATAGCGGGGGAAGGCGTAGTGGGCAGACCCCATATCGCCGATGCCTTAGTCAGGGCAAAAGTGGTCTGTTCTTACGATGAGGCGTTTGACAGGTATATCGGGCAGCACGCGCCTGCTTATGTACCCAAGCGCTTGCTTTCTCCGGCCGAGGCGATAGGTCTGATCGTGACAGCCGGGGGAGTGCCAGTGTTGGCCCACCCTGGCACACTACACAGAGACGAACTAATCCCTCTGTTAGTGAAATGGGGACTTAAAGGTATCGAAATTATTCATCCTATGCATACACCACAGCTCACCCAGCACTACCAGGAGATATCGCGTAGGTATGGATTGGTCTGCACCGGAGGATCAGATTACCATGGTAAAGGAAGACTACACAATGGAATAGGAAAATACAAAGTCCCTTATCAGACGGTAGAAAGTCTCAGAAGACTTTCGTCTCGATAGTTTTTCACTGTCTCCTGTTACAGATCTTACATCTCATCCATCTGTGGGAGAAGGACGGCCAATCCCAGAAAGAGGGTGGCTATTATCACTATCGTTCCCAAGAGGTATGTCAAACCAATAGGAACCGAAAAAAGCCTCTGAGAGGGGAGGAGATCCCAAATCCTAAGGATAAAGAGAATATTTTCCTAAAGTCACCGGTCGACTGATAGAGTGGGGCAGCCGAGGCAAACAAATAAGTGCCACAACGAGGCTAATTCCAACCGCCTTGATAGGAACAACAATAGTGAGCGGCACAAGGCTTTCTTTTTTAACTTTTTTGTCTTCTTGTTACTTTACTCTCCCAGGGAAGAGCGCTCTACTCTCCAGATACTTGCAATACCTTTCAGCACGTTACTAAGTTTAAGTTTCCTCTCTTTTATGTAAGAAAATACACGGGGCCACCTGCAGAACCGCAAATAGAATTTGCTGTATGCCTTGACTATCGATTTCTGTATTTCTGCTGGGGAAAGATGCTTGGTTCGCATGACCGCATGGATTCCATCGTACAGGTCCCAATTGTGCACTACTATTCGATCCTTAACGGACTTGAACAATTGTGTGCCCGGATATGGCGTGAGGATAGAGAATTGGGCTGTATCTGGGTTCAATTTTCTGGCCAACTGGATGGTTTGGTCAATCATCTTCTTTGTTTCATGTACACCCCCGATAATAAAACTCCCCCAAATTTTAAGCTTATAGTCTCTTAATATCTCCCAAGCCCGGTATAACTGCCTTAAAGTTATTTTCTTGTGGTATTCGTCCAATGTCTCTTGGTTGGCGCTTTCCACTCCTAAGAATACAGTCCGTGCCCCTGCCTCTGCCATCTTTTTCACCATATATTCATTTTTTACTATAGTATCCACTCGGGAAAAACACCACCAGAATATGTTCAGGCGGCGTTTTATTAACTGTTCGGCGAATTGGATCACCCGCTTGGGATTCAGGGTGAAATTGTCATCCATAAACAGAAACCCACGGTATCCGTATCTGTCCTTTATATCTTTAATTTCATTAATAATGGAATCTATGGTCCGAGTACGCCACTTCAGCCCACCCATTTTGGAGGAGACACAGAAAGTGCAGTTGAAGGGACAGCCCCGGCTGGTCACCATAGAAGTAGCTCTATGTTCGTCAAGCATAGTCACATATTTGTCCATTGGCAAAAGGTCCCTGGCGGGCAGGGGAAGTCGGTCCAAATCAGAGATATAAGGGGCCTGAGGGTTCCGAAAAAGATGGCCATCTTTCATAAAGGAGATTCCGGGGACATCGTCCACTTTTCTGCCCAACTCAAGGCAATTCACTAATTCCCTGAAGACATGCTCTCCTTCTCCTCTTACCACATAATCTACCACACCGGTGGAGAGTGCCTCTTGGTCCTGGAAGCTCACATGATAGCCACCCATTACCACATGAATTCCCTCTTTTTTGGCCAACCTCGCTAATTCGAGGGCTCTGCTGTATTGAGGGGTAAGAGAGGTAATACCAACCAAATCGTACCGGCTGAAGTCCACTTTTCTACCAGGTTCTACCTCCAGATCGGCGATTTCCACCTGGTGTGCGTCCTCCCGGAGGACTGAAGCCAAGTAGGCCAAACCTAAGGGAGGCAAGTTGCCACCAAACTGTCGGTACAAGTTTATAGCGCTGGATGGATTTACAAGAAGAACTCGCATGATGCATATTTCTATGTTTTTTTGGCCTATTGTTGCATTGATGCCTTTATACCGAGGCGTAAGAGACACTGGCGGTTTCGCCAACTTTTTGGCGCTGTTCGTCGTCCTTTTCTCCCGTGCTGGTTCTTTTTCTATATTCTGTCTCCCATACCCTATCGGCTATGGCATGATATTGCTGCGAGTAGTTATCCAGGAAGTCGGCCAATTCGGTTATTATCGTCTCGGCTCCAGGATGGGTTGGGTGGGCACCTGAATCTAACACTGCCTTCCGTAAAACCTTAGGCTTATCGATGATCATACAGGGGGTAAGCAGGTTCTCCCGGTATGGCTGCTGTTTCCTTATACTTTTGAAGAAATCCGAGTTCAACACGTCTTTGAGGCTTTTATCTTTAATATTATCCACAGCGAAGTGGGCAAAAACGCAGGGTTCAACATCTCCATTGGCATTTATATGGAAATACTCTCGGCCGGCGGCAATGCAGCCGCCAACATAAGGACCGTCATTCCAGAAGTCTCCAATAAAGATAGGCTTAGTTGACCTCAGGTGCCTCAATCTTCGTCTCAGCCCATCCCTCTGTTCCGGGGTGGGGATAAGATGCACCGCCGGTTTTCTGCCGATGGGAATATACTGAAAATACCAAATCACCATAGCGCCCTTCTCTATGAGCATATCGACCAGCTCGTCGCTGGCTATCAGCTCGATATTCTCCCTGGTCTCTGTAATAGAGGCACCGAAGACCACTCCATGTTCTCTAAGATTATCCATCGCTGCCATTATCTTTTTGTAAACTCCCTTGCCTCGGCGTGCATCGGTTTCCTTTTCGAATCCCTCAACACTAATCATAGGCGCTACGTTCCCCAATTTCTCTAGCCGCTTAGCCATATCCTGGTCGATGAGAGTCCCGTTAGTGTAGACTTGAAAGTACATATCATTGTGCTTCCCCCAAAGATCAATTATGTCAGGTCGGATGAAAACCTCACCTCCACTGACGGTGACGAAGTAAATCCCAAGCTCCTTTGCCTCGGTCAGGATCCTGTCTACGGTCTCAAAGCTCAACCCAAAATCCTGCTGGTATTCACCGGCATAACAGCCAGGGCAGTGGAGGTTACACCTCATAGTGGGACTTATGACGAAAAGCAGCGGTGGCCGGTAACCTTCCCGGTTCCGCAACTTATTTCGCCTGTCAGTCCCCAGAAGAAAAGCATTGATGAATAGGTTCTCGATCAACTTATTCCGACAGTTAGGGGAGAGGCGCTGGATAATATCTCGGGCCAAAAGGACAGCCGGGTGTCGCTGCTCAAATTTCTCCCTCAACCCCCGAGCATACTGCTTGAACCGATGGTCGTCTACTAACCTCTCTCCCAGGGACACCAGCCGAATGAGATTCTCCAAAGAGAAATTGGGAAGCAACTGCATCACCTGTCTCACAATCTGCACCTTAGCATAGCTCTTTACCGTCTGTCTTAGGTCCATAACTACCCCCCGAATAAAGTGTTCACGGTTTAGCTAACATTAAGTGAATGCTTCACAAATAATTTCGATGAAAACTGAATACGCGACGCCTTAGCGGAGGAGACCGAGGAGCAGAATGATTTTATCATTCCTTACGTCCCACCGCTGTCCAAAAGCTCAAAATCGTTATATAATCAAGCTTTGCACACAGCATCAGGACATAAATGTGGTATCAACTGCTAAGGTCTTTTTAGCAGTTCATTGCTCTTTTACTAGCACATTAAGCACCCCGGAGGGATTTTGCCGATTGATTCTCCTGCCAAAAAATTCTCCTCTGTAGTCGATTTTGGAGTTGACAAATAGGATGCGATTGTGTATCATAAACAAGAACCATTGAAGAACAGTGGAACCAGGTGCCTCGCAAGAGGAGAATAGGGAAGACGGTGAGAGTCCGTCACGGCCCCGCCACTGTAATCGGCCAATAAGGCTGCCGCATGATGCCACTGCCTCTCAAAGGTGGGAAGGCGCAGCAGGCTTGGCCGTAAGTCAGGAGACCTGCCTGGTTTCGGTCTGCATCAGAAGCCTCCGAGGGGAGGTGGCGACCGTATTACCAGTGGCCCCAACCTTTCAACTCAGGAGGTTGGGGATTTTTTTTCAGCGCAGAGGACGCAAGTACCTGCGAACCACACAGAGAGATCTTTGGATCCAAAATGTCTCTCTGCGATTTGTGCTACGGCTGAGGCTTCTGTGGTCCAAAAGATGGCATAAGTATATTGATCCTGATAGAAGTTCGTGGCAGAGACCAGAAGTACTCTATGATCCTTTAATACTTTGGTGGTTTCTCCCGTTAGACATTCACTATCTGACGGGACGAATCTGCAGTTGGGTCCGTATCAATACCACTTTTTGAGGATAGCGAGAATGATTCTTGGATGGGGTGAAAAGAGCAAATACTTTGGGGGAGCTGTTGTACTGATTTTGCTGTTCCCTATTTTCTGCCTCTCTTCTGAACCGGGGCGAATTGTAGGCCAGGTGACTGATGCCTCCACGGGCCAACCTCTGGTCGGAGCAACCGTATGGGTTGAGCCCCTGAACATAGGGACAACGACAGATTCCTCTGGGAGATTCGCCATCGAGAAAGTGCCCCCCGGCACCTACCAGCTCCGCGGGCACATAATCGGCTACAGCAGGATATCCAAAAGGGTCAGGATAGAAGCCGCAGAGACTGTTGAGGCCTCTCTGGCTATGAGCCCGGTGAGCTTCCGGCTGAAGGATGTGGTGGTGACAGCCGAAAAGGAGAAACTCTCTGAGGCAGAGCATTCGCAGGCCTTTGTCACTGTAATCAAGGCAAAGGAGTTTGAAAGCAAAGCCGTATCCCTGCCCGAAGTACTTGCCGGGACTGCAGGGGTTCAGGTAAAAACCCTGGGAGGGTTAGGCAGCTATAGCACCGTCTCTGTCCGCGGGACCTCAGCGCAACAGGTGAGAGTATATCTGGACGGTGTAGCTCTGAACAGCGCCTTGGGAGGAGGGGTTAACCTGGGAAATATTCCGCTCTCCAATGTGGAACGGATTGAAGTCTACAAAGGGACAATCCCAGCGAAGTTCGGCGGAAGCGGCTTAGGCGGGGTGGTGCACATCATCACCAAAAGAACGGGAGCCACAGTCGGCGGCTGCGCACTGAAGGGTGGTGGCTGCGGAACCAGACAGACCAGCACATTCTTTTCAGGGAAGCACAAGGATTTCAAGTACTTGACAGCAATAGACTACACAGAAAGCGATAATGATTTCCCATTCTTGGACGACAACGGTACGCGTTACAACAAGAGAGACGACCAGTGGAAACTGAGACAGAACAACGGGTTCCGGTCCTTTAACCTTATCGGCAAAATCGACTGGTCCCATTCTGGCCGGACCGAACTCTCTGTCAACAACAACTTTTGCTGGTCCTACAAGGGGATTCCAGGCAGAGGGAGTTTCCAGGCCAAATTTGCCCGGCTTAAGGTGATCCGGAATTTGACGGAATTCTCTTTTTTGAGGCGGAGATTTTTGAAATACGGATGGACCCTCGGTCTAAAAGGATTTAACAGCTACTACGCAAGTGATTACCGAGACTTAAAAGCTGAGGTAGGCCTTGGTAGACAGGATAACCACAATGTTACTCGAACTTACGGTGGAGAGATATCCCTGAAATCCATAGTAGGACAGCACCAGGTATGGTCGCTATTGCTCAAATGGAAGCAAGAACGATTTCTTCCCTCTGATCGGCTGCACCACGAACAACTGTTTGAAAGCAGACGACGGAGCTATTCGCTGGCTGCCGAAGACGAGATGGTTCTGCTTAGAGAAAAACTGAGCTGTATTCTTTCACTACGACAAGAAAGCTACCAAAGCCGGTTCTACGGCGATTACACCCATGGGCACTGGGTGAGAGCTCCAGCCCGAAAACGAAGCTATCGGTTCCTCAGCTACCGGCTGGGGGTCAAATACAACGCTTTCACCTGGTTGATAATAAAGGGTAATATCGGGAAATATTACCGGGTCCCTTCTTTCTACGAACTCTTTGGTGACAAAGGGGCAACCATCGGAAATACCGGCCTTGAACCAGAGCGGGGACTCAGCCGGGACATAGGGTTCAGAATCACCATTGGACACATTGGAAAGATACAAGAAACTGCTCTGGAGGTAGCACATTTCGATAACCGGTTGGATAATCTGATTCAGTTTATCCAGCACTCACAGATGACGTCCAGACCCGAAAACATCGGCAAGGCACATATACGAGGCCTGGAAGTGACAGGGAAGATGGACTTCTTAAAGCACCTGAGGGTCGAGGGGAACCTCACATATCAACAGGCCTTGAATAGATCTGAGCTTTACGGGGGAATCTACTACGGTAAGCTGCTGCCCAACAAAGCCAAGTGGGAAACCAATATCAGGGCAACATTTTTCTCCAAGGACTATGGGGAGATATTTTACGATTACTCTTACACTGATAAAAACTTTCATGACCTATACAACAAGGTCCCCATCAACAGGAGGATTATTCACAACGTCGGTTTCACGGTGGTGTGTCCCTGGCGACAGCAGCTAAGAAGCACATTTGAGGCCAAAAATCTTACCAACACTCAAGTAGCAGACATGTGGGGATATCCTCTGCCAGGAAGGTCGTACTATGTTACCATCAACGGGACCTTTTGACCGAGGAAATCTATAACAGTAGAGCAAACAAGTAGGGAAGTTTACTTGAAATCTGGCAAACCAGCAGAATTTGCTGTGGCAATGAGCATTGCTGTTGGGGCGTGAAACGTGAAACGTGAAAAATGACTGGAATTTTGGTGCCTCTTCACGTTTTAGCCATCACTTTTCACAGCAAGCCTGGACAATTATCTAAGGTGCGACAGGGATGCTTTCTCCCGCTTTTCACTTGGGTTAGGTATAATCACAGAAAGGAGGTGAAAAAGAGAGAGAACACAGCACAGAGCCCAACCAGGTTGGGCCGGGCCTCTGGGGAAACTGCAGCCGACGGCTTCCACCCATAGATGAAAGGGTTACAATTAAAAAGAGGAGGAAAACATGCTTAAGACGAGGATATTGAAGATATTCTTGGCTGCGATATTGGCCCTGGGTATCTCAGGAGTTGGTCAGGGAGTTATCGCGGGGCAGATGGCCGTGATCACCACAACGGATTATTCCAGCGGAAACCTGGCCAGTATTGCAGAAGGAGAAACTACCGCCACAATCGATCTGCTGCCCCTTCACAGCGATCTCGTGGTCACTGCCTATGAAGGGTATGTGTATGTGATCGAGCGCAAAGGCGCCGATGATATCATCAAGCTGGACCCGGAGAACCTGGGTGAAGGCGGCATAATCTACCAGAAGTCTGTGGGCAATGACTCCAATCCCCATGATATCGCCTTTGTGAGCGAGCACAAGGCCTATGTCTCGCGCTACGACGATACAGCACTATGGATCATAGACCCTTCCACAGGAGATAAGACCGGAGAGATTGATCTGTCAGACTTTGTCGCCTATGCCGGAACAGACAGCGCGGAGGCAGCCCCTCAGATGTCATCGATGGCCATTGCCGGTGGGAAGCTTTATGTGGCCTGTCAGAGACTTAAAGGATGGGATCCGGGCGACGTGAGCCTGATCGTGGTAATAGATGTAACCACCGATAGCGTAGTCAAGGCTATTGAGCTGGAGAGGAAAAATCCCTTCGATATGGCTCTGTTTGACGGGAAACTCTATGTGACCTGCACAGGCAGTTGGTGGGACCCCACGGACGGAGGTCTTGAGGTGATCGACACTGCCACAGATACCAACCAGGGGGTTCTGATCAGCGAGACGGAACTGGCAGGAAACCTCTCCGGGATTGCGCTGGCCTCAGCATCGAAAGGGTATGTCTCAGTAATGGGAACATGGCCGAATACGGTGGTGAAACCGTTCGACCCTGTGGATGGAAGCGTTGGGGAGCCGCTGGAAGAGGTCAGCTCAGCGGCAGATCTGGCAGTGAGCGGGACAGGAGAACTGTATGTGGCCGATCGCGCAATGGAGCACCCGGGTATCTATATCTATGACACCACCGGCGACCACCTGCTCGCAGGTCCCATCTCCACCGGACTTCCTCCCAACTCAATTGCCTTTGTGGGCGAAGTAACCACTGACGTGGCCGAACAGGCAAGCCCGGAACTGACGCCTCTGGGCACCTCATTGGGGCAGAACTATCCAAATCCGTTCAATGCCTCCACGGTCATCCCCTATCAGATCAGCGGACCTGAAGAGTCGTTCGTTCGGTTGGAGGTCTACGACCCGCTGGGCCGGCTGGTGAAAACCCTGGTGTGCCAACAACAGGACCCAGGAACCCACCTCGCCATCTGGGACGGCCGAGACCTTTCGGGAGAACCGGTCTCCAGCGGTATGTATCTCATAAAACTGGAGATAGATGGAACCACCAAGACAGTGAAGGCAACACTCTTGAAATAACGAAACTTTGTACCTATGGCTGAAAGCCCCAGGCTGCAGTCTCCCCAGAGCCCTAATCGATAACCATAATTGGCTAAGTACTTGTTCAAAGCGATTTTAGCAATTTTTCTGCCAAAATAGCAGCAATAGATGCCCAGCCGTCCGTCCTGGGGTGGCCCCAGTCGGCGCGGCGGCGGGTCTTTGAGCAGAAACTGAGCTGTTTTTTCACCCTTCGTGGTGCCCTAAAGGGGTATAAAAGTTTACAAGGAAGGTCGGCGTGAACATGTTGAAGAAAGGCTACATCCAGGTCTACACTGGCAATGGTAAAGGGAAGACGACAGCGGCTCTGGGGTTGGCATTGAGAGCAGCCGGCAGAGGCCTGAGGACATATATCGGACAGTTCATGAAAGGACAGCCCTCAGGGGAATTAAAGGCCCTAGAGGCCCTTGACGGTCGAGTCATAGTGAAGCAGTACGGACGGAGTGCACCCGTTCACCTCTCGGTAAGCCCCGGTGCTCAAGACATTTCCCTGGCACAGCGGGGGTTGGATCGGGCTGCGGAGGCAATGCGCTCAGAGCAGTATGATATCATTGTCCTGGACGAAGTCACAGTAGCCCTGCGCTTTGGGCTGCTAACGGTTGAAGCGCTGGTGGACTTCATCAAGCTAGCAGATCATCGAGATGGCAGATCTGGTGACAGAGATGCGGGAGGTGAAGCATTACTACCAGAATGGAGTCGGAGCCAGAGAGGGAATCGAACAATAGTAGTCACGGTAGTCACGGGGGATGGCTCAGAGCGGCGGCTCTGGAGTTCGGACTGCCCGAAAGTGCATTCTTGGATTTTAGCGCCAATGTTAATCCTCTTGGGTTACCTGCTCCGGTAAAAAAAGCACTAAAGAGAGAATTAGCGACTGTTGTTCATTATCCCGATCCACAGTGTCAAGAGCTAAT
>MVCY01000045.1 GCA_002049985.1 Candidatus Latescibacteria bacterium 4484_181 | reverse complement strand
AACTTGTGCATAATGGAATTCCGCCGCTCTCTTTTGGCCGCCTTATCCAACAGCTCCTGTTCTCGCGCTAAGTGAGACCTGTCGAAAGGAAGACTGGAGACCTCAAACTGGTCCCGACCGTCCACAAACCCCACTGCATTCTTGACAATAGTACTTATCCGTTCTATCTCTTCAGGAGAGCGATTTCTCACTCCTCCCCCTTTATCTGTCACTATGGGGTCCACTATAAGGGCAATCGAGAGCTTATCAATGTTGCCAGTGTTCTCCACAATGTGTTCCAACGTTTTATCAATCTCATAGTTAGTTATGATATTCTCCCCTTGGCCCCCTTCAGTTGAACCCTGACTAATCCTCTGTTCGCTTCGGACCACGGTTCCATCCGGGTCGTACTGCTCGATTGTCTTCTCAATCTGTTGGAAGTTCAAATTTGCAGTAACACGGACTATGGACTTCTGCGGACCGAGTACTTGATCGAGTAAAGACTGGGCCTTTCTCTCCAGATAAGAGTCGACCTGCTGCTGTAGCTCAAGTTGAGTCGCAGTGAGGGCTGCTACAGGCTCTCGCCCTATTCCATCTGAAAGCAGATTGCCTTCGTAGTCAATCACTGTGATATTAGAGGGAGAAAGCCCCTCCACACTTGAAGCCACCAAGTGAGTTATACCCTGGATCTGGCGTCCGTTTAACGATGCGCCTGGATGAAGCTTCAGCATAATAGAAGCCGTAGGAGGACTTTGATTTTCCCGAAATAGAGCAGCCTTGGGTAAAACGATGTGCACCCTTGCCGCCTGTACCTCGTCAAGCTGCTGAATTGTCCTGGTTAGTTCTCCCTCCAAGGCCCGGCGATAATTAATATTCTGAACAAAATCAGTCACCCCAAAGTTACTCTTGTCAAATATCTCGTACCCCACCACTCCTGTGTGAGGCAAACCCTCCCCTGCAACCTTGATACGGGCCTCATGGATATGCTTAGAAGGAACCTTAATTGTACTGCCCCCGGCAGAAAGAACATAGGGAATCTTGTTCTTCTCTAATGCCCCTACTACCGCGCCTGTTTCCTTAGGGTCCAAACCTGAATACAAGACCTCGTAGTTCACATGGCGTAATAGAGAGGTCAAAAAGATCAACCCCACCAGCACGGCAGTTAAGACCACACTCGCTACTACCCGCTGATTTGGGTTCAGTCTTCCCCAGAGGTCTTTTATCCCGGCCAATATCTGTTTTAATGACCCTATCATAACAACTCAATTAACGACTGGGAACCGGTGAACGATTACCGTCTGCCAATCCCCAAATCTACAGGGGTATTCTCGTCAACTGTTGATATGCCTCAAGGAGCTTATTCCTGATCTCCACCAATAGATCCAGAGTGATGTTTGCTTCCTCAACAGCAAGCATAACCTCATGAACATCAGTAATTTCACCAGTGGCTAACTTCTTGACGGAATTATCTGCGTTCAGTTGCGAGTTGTTCACATCTCGCAAAAAACCTCTCAATATCCCGCCAAAGTCAACCGATGATTCCTTTTCTTTGCCCGAAGCACGAGGAACAATAGCCCCTCTCTGTAGAATTGGCGATACAGAAGTTATCTCTCTCATCGTAACCCTCTATCTAACATTAGCTTAACTGAGAGAACCTTAAGAATATAGTGATATGTCGTCAAAGGTAGAATGCGCTCGACAACCTTCTGGGGACCAGCGTTATATGCCCATAAAGCCAGGTGGATATGGCCGAAGCGCTTGATTTGCTGGTGAAGGAATTTAGTGCCCCCGGCGATGTTCTCGGCTGGGTCAAACAGATCGCGCACGCCGAGTGCTGCAGCAGTGCCAGGCATAAGTTGCATCAGCCCTCTGGCCCCCTTGGGTGAAATGCTCCTGGGGTTTGCAGAAGACTCCACATAGATTATGGCTTTCACTAGATTGGGCTCGATTGAATACTTCCGGCTGTAGTAATCTATGAGCTTCTCAAAGTGGGAGACCCTTTTCAACACAACAGGGTCAACAAAGCCGCCTTCGACAAAGGAATTTGCTAAATCATTCACAGGAACAGGCCTGGCTGAAACAAACAAGGCGCTGTCAACGCTGGCCTTAGACATAGCCAAGAGCTTCTCTTTGTCGTAACTCCAACTTCTGAGCAGACTCAACTGTTTCGGGCTGTAGCTGCTATGTAGAATTCGTTCCCTGTAGCCCTGGCTGAAAATCTCACCAGGGGCAAGAAAAAACAGAGAGAATATCGGAACGAGAATTCTCAGGCGTAGCATAACACTAAGAACTATTTGCGAGAAAGAAGTTCTTGGCTCTCCCCATCAGCTTTTTCGCAACTGGGCCGGGCGAGTTACATTTGCTCAGTGTACCTCTACGGAAAGAGGAATCTATTTTCAGCAAGCCTGTTATCTTCATACGCTAATTGTTCTGTCAGACAGAGGTGTCTACCTTCAGCCCTATTCCAACCTCTTTGATTGGTTGAGCTTGCAAATTGTAAGAAACAGACCTCTGCTGGTATGAACCAAACAGCGTGGTCAGCATAGCTTTTTCTTCGGGCGAGAGCACTTCTCTTAAGTCCGCGGTATGGGAAGCTTGCACCGGGTCGGATTTAGCTATTTCTGCTTTGCCGGCACCTGTAATCTTACTCCCCACCTTACCTTTCTGATGGCTATCACCTCTGTCAGGCACAGTAGAATGAATCCTGGGAATTATTGCTTCAATCTTCATCGCCCCTTACCTCGAAATCATATAGTCGCACAGACCTTTCGAAGAGAAGATCATATTTCAAGGGACTTTTTTATTATCCCTTTAGCGGCATTGATCGCCGTCACATTCGCCTCGTATATCCTTGAGGCTGTGATCATATTTACCATCTCCGTGATCACATCGATATTAGGATAGGCAACATACCCATCTTCATTGGCATCAGGATGGGTGGGATCATAGACCATTTTCGGGGAAGATGTTCTATCTATCAGCTCTTTTGCTTCCACACCGCCAGCTTCTCTGTAAATTGAGAAACCCTTGGACTCGGGAATGTGATTGGGACGGGTGATACGTAACCTGTTTACTGTTGCCCTCATTGTCGCACCGAAATTTGCCCTGGGTGAAATCTCCCCTATAATCACCTTTCGTCTCCGGTAGGGTCCTCCTTGTTGAGTCCGAGTGGTATTGACATTGGCAATATTCAGCGCAGTTGCCTCCATGCGTTTTCTCTGTGCACTGAGCCCCTGAGAGCTTATGTTTATCGCTGCAAAGATTCTTCCTAACATCCTTTTTTCCTCCTGGCCGCAAAGTTGGAGCAGCTCACTCTCTATTTTTCACAATTTCCCTATGATGCTGGTCTTTATAGCCTTTATCCTCATAGCCAAGAGTCTTGCACTCACATAGAATGTCAGCTGATTCTGAGCAAGATTGCTCATCTCTTTGTCAATGTCCACATTGTTCAATTCGCCAGACTTGGGTGGATTACCTACCTCACGCACCTCCGGTTGAATAGAATCAATCTTATTACCACCAATCGCCAGATGACCGGTATCTGTGGATATCCCCCTTATCTGACCTGAACTGAGTGCATTTCTCAGCTTCGTTTCAAATAGGACTCTCTTCTCTCTATATCCTGGTGTGGTTGCGTTGGCTATATTCCTAGCTATCACCTTTTGTCTTAAGCAGCTTACATCCATAATCTTCTTAAGTATGGGGACACTAGTTTTCCCTAATATCGATCGACCTATCATTATTCCTCCAAAATTGACACGAAAGAAGCCTTGCTATCTGCATTCGCACGGGGAATTTCCAAGTAAAAGCGAAGCAATCCGTGTGCCATTTCGAGTAAATTTAAAAAGGCAGCTGCTTTTTGAAAAGGCAACTGCCTTAATATGTGGAAGTTAGGCTATACTGAAGCGGACGAACTAACCCGGCAGTCCGGTGACTTTCATCAGGAAATTATTTCCCTTTCTCGACAGGTTTTTCCCGGTCGTGCGCCTATGGGTCCGTCTGTCTTTTATATTCCGCCAGTTTATTCCGGAGGGTACGAGTAGTTATTCCCAGAAGCTTCGCCGCCTGGGTTCGATTTCCGTCACAGCTCTCCAGGGTTCTCAATATAAGCGCTTTCTCTGCTTCTCTTAGGGTAGAGCCTACCTGCAGGCCGCCGGTACATATACTCGGCTCCTCTTTCATCAATTCCTTAGGTAGGTCCTTTGGAGTAAGCTGTCTGTCTTTACAAACAACCACGGCTCTTTCAATGCAGTTCTCCAGCTCCCTCACATTGCCTGGCCAATCGTAATTCATCAATAGCTTCAGTGCTTCGGAGGAGATTTGCTCTATTGCCACCCCATTTTCTCGACTGTATTTCCGCAAGAAATGCTCGCACAATAGAGGGATGTCTTCCTTTCTGAGACGCAGTGGAGGCAATTCGATGGGGATTACATTGAGACGATAGAAGAGGTCTTCACGAAATCTACCTTTTTCTATTTCCTGTTTCAAGTCCCTGTTTGTTGTGGAGATTATCCTTACATCTACATGAATCGTCTCTGTACCCCCGACTCGTTCAAATTCCCTTTCCTGAAGGACACGCAACAGCTTTGCCTGAAGCGCAGGAGTCATCTCACTAATCTCATCCAGTAATAGGGTGCCTCCGTCTGCCTGTTCAAAGCGCCCTGTTCTTCGCTTGATTGCCCCGGTAAAGGCACCCTTTTCATGTCCAAACAACTCGCTTTCCATCAGTTCAGAAGGCACCGCAGCACAATTCACCTTTACGAAGGGTCTATTCTTCCTGGGACTGTTATAATGGATAGCTCTTGCGATAAGTTCCTTCCCTGTGCCGCTCTCGCCGCTGATGAGCACTGTAGACCGACTGCGAGCTACTGTTTTTACTAAGCTGAAGATACTTTGCATCTTTCTGCTTTTTCCCACTATGTTACTGAAGCTGTATCTCTCGCCCAGCTCTGAGCGAAGCCTCCTGTTTTCATCAACTAGCTTCTGATAATCAATGGCCCTTTTCACTACCAATTCTATCTCGTCAACGGAAAAGGGCTTAGTTATATAGTCAAATGCGCCTAACTTCATCGATTCTACTGCATTCTCAATAGTTCCATAGGCAGTTATCATCACCACCTTTGTCTCCGGGGACATCTCTTTCACCTTTTCCAGAACCTCCAGGCCTGAAAGCCTGGGCATCTTTACATCAGTGAGAACCATGTCATAATTCGCCTTCTCCAGCATCTGCAGGGCTTCTAGCCCATCAGGGGCGACATTGACCCGATAGCCCTTCCGACGAAATGCCTCGTAAAGGAAATCCCTCATGAGAGGCTCGTCATCCACAACCAGAATCTGTTCGCTCGCCATAGCTGTAAAGATCATCACTCCTTTCGGTTATCACCTAGAAACTGGCGAAATCTATTCACACGGCAGTTTCACTGAAAATGTACTACCTTTGCCCGGGGTGCTCTGGACACTGATATCCCCATTGTAGGCATCTACGATCTTCTTCGCCGTGGCCAGCCCTAACCCTGTGCCGTTCTGCTTAGTGGTGAAAAAAGGCATGAAAAGATTCGCCCTAACGGCGTTCTGCAATAGATTCAATGCCACCTCTGTCAACTGCTCCGGATCGGCTCGGCACCAGATACAGTCAGATTGATAGCTCTTTTTAAGCACAATTTTTTTATCGGCTTTCGCACTGTGAATGTTGAGACTGCCTTCAAAGAAGCCAACTATTCTGTCCATCAATCCCAGAAAGTTGATCCGTTCAGACTTTCTGTTCACGGGCTTCGCGTAATTGAGCAGAGCAGTGACGATGTTGTTCAAACTGCTAACGCCTTCAATAATCTTTTCTACGAGTTTTCTCTGTTGGGGATTATCTTTCAGGTCTCTTTTGAGAAGGGCAGCAAATCCGGCAATTCCTCCTAAGGGATTACGCACTTCATGGGCCACTGTGGCCGCCATCTGTCCAAGAGCAGCAAGGGTGTGCATCCTTCTGATTTCTTCCTCCAACCTCTTCACCTCAGTCAAGTCTCTAAACACCTCCACTGCCCCCAACACACGTCCCTCACCGTCAGTAAGTAATGAAGTGCTGAACCAAACTGGAATAGTAGTACCATACTT
>MVCY01000004.1 GCA_002049985.1 Candidatus Latescibacteria bacterium 4484_181 | reverse complement strand
GCAGCAACTTCAGCGGGAGCAGCTCCTTTGGCGTCCAGCATCTGCATCCGTTGACCTACGATTTCAGTGCTATACTTTTTCACACCATTCTGGTCCTCCCAGGACCTGGTTCGAAGTCTGCCTTCTATGTAGACGTGGCTACCCTTTTTCAGGTATTCTCCACAGATCTCCGCCTGCTTACCCCAAAAGACGATGCGGTGCCACTCTGTCCTCTCCTGTTTCTCACCGCTGTTTCTATCGGTGAAGACCTCATTGGTTGCTACTCTGAAAGTAGCGACTGCCCTGCCACTGGGAGTGTATTTCAACTCAGGATCTGCTCCTAAATGCCCGATGAGAATAACCTTGTTTACGCTTCCTCTTGCCATTTACTACCTCCCTAATTTAAGAGTTTATGTTTATTCATTCACCCTTCCCGTCCCCTTTTCACCTCGGCGATCATCCTTTTAGCTGTCTCGGTGATTATGTTCCATCTCCTCTCAGCTACAGCTTTCTTGTCGACTAAGCAGCTTCCAGCGGCTACTGCCGAGGCGCCGGCACGAATGAAATCGGCGGTATTTTCTACACTCACTCCCCCGGTGGGGATAAGCTTCACCTGAGGCAAGGGCGCCAGTACATCCCGGAAGTACTTTGGCCCCACGGCTGTAGCAGGGAAGACCTTCACCACATCCGCTCCCAGCTCCCAAGCTCTGAGTATCTCTGTGGGGGTGAAGGCCCCCGGGCAGACAAGCTTGCTGTATCGTTTACAAAGATGGATCACCTCTTCGCTGAGCACAGGCCCCACCACAAACTGAGCCCCAGCAAGAATGGCCAATCTGGCCGTTTCCGCATCCAGGACCGAACCGACTCCCACCACTACCTCATCCGCCATCTGCTCAGAAACCTCTTCGATCAGCTTCAGTGCCCCAGGAGTGGTCATTGTCACCTCGATAGCCTTTACCCCACCGCCCGAGAGGGCTCGGATGACGTTCATCAGCTCTGCAGAGGACTTAGCCCGCAGTACTGCTACCACTCCCGTAGAGAGAATCGTCTCTAGTGTTTTATCCATACTTCTCTCCCGCTGACTGAGAATTTGGTAGATTCATTGTTCAAAAATATACACCTTTTTGAAAATATTGTCAAGGATTTTTATTTCTTTCGATTGAATATCATGTCTCCTAATCCAGCTAATCGAAAAAATCCGCATCTCTGGACTCTCTCGGCAGTGAAATAGGATCGAATTCCAGGACGGTTAGCGCCTTGGCTACTCATCACAAGTCCATGGACTCTGGGAAATATCTATTTGCAAAGTGAATGCATAAGTTAGGAGCAACTCAATTGTCAATTTAGACAGAGTTCGTAGAGCTGGAATATTTAACTCACCCTTCAAGAAGGCCGTAGCCGACTTAGCAGAGTCCTGAACTTTCACAAAAACACTCTAATTGCAGACAACAACTCCTTATCTTGGCCAGCTATCTGTCGTTTCTCTATAAAACAGAAGCGACCAAAAGGCCGCCTTCCGTGGGCGTAGGGCAGACGCAGGTTTGAATCGCTGAACCCATAAGCTCCGGGACAATACAGGCTCGCTTCGACTCTGTTTGCCGCTCATGGGAAGAGCAGACGCTCTATCCTCCAGGAATAACCATACGCCCGGTGACCAATCACCCGACTGTCATGTAGGAAAGACCCAATCAATTAGCCTGACGGCAAAAGTCCTGTCCACAGGACTTGACAAATGTAGCCAGAGGACCTGCTCCCCCCGGGACTTTTGTGTCCGCTACGCTACTGTACACCGCCCGCCTAAAGCTACATTTTCCATTTCTCTTGTGGAGCTTCAGCGGATTTATATGAGTCAAAAAACCGTGATGAGGCTAATCACCACGGTTTTTCAATGACCGGTATGGATCAATGCAGGTAAGTTCTGAGAAGGCGACTTCGGGAGGCATGTCTTAGCCGTCGTATGGCTTTCTCCTTAATCTGACGAACTCTTTCTCTGGTCAGTTTGAATCTCGCTCCGATCTCTTCCAAGGTTAGCGCCTGTTTCGCATCCAGCCCAAAAACCTCGTCGGAGAGGACATCCAAAAGGCTGTTATCTTCTCCTTCACTAAAAGGGGCATCCAGAGAGAGGTGGCGGCTTGAGATCTTAAGTGTGTCCATCACCTCGTGCTCACTCATGTCCAGCTCATCGGCGATCTCATCTGCACTTGGCTCCCTGCCAAACTCCTGCTCCAATTCCGACGATGCCCTTCCTATCTTATGCAGAGCACCTACTCGGTTCAGAGGTAATCGAACTATCCTGGACTGCTCCGCCAGGGCTTGCAGGATAGCCTGCCTGATCCACCAGACGGCATAAGAGATGAACTTGTAACCTTTGGTCTCATCAAATCTTTTTGCTGCCTTGATCAGCCCCACATTGCCTTCATTGATGAGATCACTTAATGGTAATCCTTGATTTTGATACTGCTTAGCCACGCTAACTACGAAACGCAGATTTGCCTGGGTTAATTTCTTCAGAGCCTCCTGGTCCCCGGCCCTAATCCTTCTGGCCAGTTCTACTTCTTCTTCCGGCTTCAATAGTTCGATTTTGCCAATCTCTTGTAAGTACTGCTCCAGAGAGCGATCTTCACTCGCATAAGGTTTCTTGACTAATTTAGACACCCTTGTCTCACCTCTCCTTATCGATTATTTCTCCTTGAGTGCGACGAAACGGGTCCATTTGCCCCGTTTTATCAAGAACAGCACAGGTTTTTCACTCCCCTTCAGTTTCTCGACGGCTTCTTGGTAGTCTTCTAAGTCCTTGATCTGGTATTGGCCAACCTGGAGGATAACATCTCCTGGCTTTATCCCTTTCCCCTCGGCGGGGCTACCGCCTTCCACGCCAACGACTACCACCCCGGTTTTCTCTTTTATTCCCATTGAGCGGACGACATCGCTGTGGACGCTAGCCACTTCCATACCCATCCAGACCTCGGCTTCTCCAGCTTTCGACTCTCCAGCCGCCAATTTCAGATATTTCGCCCGATCGCCCAGCGTGAAGGTGAGCTCCTTCTGTTTGCCATCACGGATAACCGTCATCTTCACCTTCTCTCCCGGGGTGTGGTTGGCAACCAGCATTCGGAATTGCTTAACATTTTTTATCTTCTTGCCAGCAAACCGGATAATAACATCTCCTACCTTCAGTCCCCCCTTTTCTGCTGGTGTGCCAGAATCGACCTTGGCCACCAGAACGCCCTCGGTGGAGGAAAGCCCTTTTGCCTCTGCCAAGTCAGGGGTTATCTCCTGGGGCAGTATACCCAAAAAGCCCCGCACCACTTTGCCCTTGGCCCTAAGCTGTTCCATCACATTGCGGGCTATATTGATGGGTATGGCAAAACCGAAATTTTGCCCCTGTACATGTCCGTTCAAGCCCAAATGGATTTCCCACCGCTACCACCCAGTCGCCAACCTCGATCTTGTCGGAATCTCCCAGCTTTGCTATCTCCCGCTCGGGGATCTGCTCCTCTGTCTTCAATTTGATCAAGGCCACATCTGTCTCTGGGTCTGTTCCTACGACCTCTGCTTTGAATTCTCTTTCGTCAGACAACTTAACGTTAATCCCCTCGGCTCCAGCAACCACATGATTATTGGTCAATATATGCCCATCTCTGTCCACAATGAATCCCGAGCCAAGGCTTTTTTGGGTGTATTTTCTCTCCTTCTTGGACTCTGGACCACCAAAAGGCCAAAAGAATTCTTCCCACGGCCCCCTGAACTCAAATGGAAAATCGGGGATTTTCACCTTTACCACCTTTTGAGCAGTGATGGAAACCACAGCCGGTCCCACCCTCTGGATGGCCAACCGGAAAGGACTCTCGCTGGAAACAACCGCTTTCTCCTTTACCGTCGCCTCCTCTGAAGAAGGTTCACTATTTACTGAAGACCTCCCCCCCAGACCTGAAGCGATTATTATCCCTATGAAAGTGAACAGAACCGCAATAGAGGCAACGATCACGTAATTCTTAATCTCCGATGCCCTCAGTTTCATCTTGCTCGCCTCCCTCTATGCCAAGTAAATCCTTAGATTAAGTGCATCTCAGCACTTCGCTTTTCTCCTTTTACTCTATGAAACGCCCAAAGCGGATTTGGGTTCCAAGATTTTTCTCAAGTGGAAATTCCCTCGGTCTCCCTTTCAGTTTTCCGTCTTTCCTTTTCCTCTCGGATCTTCTCCAGTTCTTCCTCCTTTCTTCTTATCTCCAGTCTTAAGGTATCTATTTTCTCAATCAGGGCTCGAACCTGCTCGTCGTCAGCCCAAAGCTGTGAGTCTTTCTTCTCGGCTGCCTTCTGATAGATGGTCTCTCCCAGTTGAGCAAAAGTGCTGGATAGCTCTCGCCTGATGGCAGCGATGTCGAGCTTAAGCTTGCCAATCTTGCTCAGCTCTTCCGTCTTCTCCACGGTGACAGAGATACCCGTCTGAAATCCCTTTTTGATCCTGTTATGGTTGTACCCTTGATGAGTAATACCTGGAAATAGGAAGCCAAAGCAGGCCTATAAGCCGAGTTCTGTCGAGGGTGGACATTCATCTGGTCCCTATGTTGCCACAGGGATCAAGCGGCCTACCCGAGAGTGGAAAACGAGGCGGGCCACCTCTCCTCTCCTATTTGGCCTTGCTCCGGGTGGGGTTTACCATGCTTCCGATGTCACCATCGGAACGGTGAGCTCTTACCTCGCCTTTTCACCCTTACCTCGTGAGAGAACGACTATCCATATCTCACGGGGCGGTATATTTTCTGTGGCACTTTCCGTGGCATCACTGCCCGTCGGTGTTACCGACCACCCTGCCCTGCGGAGCTCGGACTTTCCTCCCCACTGGCCTATCCAGCAGAGCGACCACCCAACCTGCTTTGGCTTTTCCCTGAATTGGATCTTTCGGACTGGTAGTGTTTGACAATTCGGGCAGCCAGATCATTAGCCTGACTATTCAAGGCCCTTTCGATGTGTTTTATCTGAAAACTTTTCAGTCTCCGACAAAGACTGTTCGCACGCTGAAATAGAGGCAGGATATGAGAATTCTTCACCTTATAGCTGCCGTCCATCTGTCTCACCAGAAGCTGGCTGTCAGAGAGGACAAAGAGATGGTCGCCGCCCAATCTTATGGCTTCCTCTATGGCGGTTATCAAGGCAGTATATTCGGCCACATTATTAGTAGAGTATCCTATGTACTGGCACAGTTCTAATAAGGGCCTCTGGTCCTTTTCGATCAGCACCCCTATCGCTGCCGGACCGGGATTTCCACGTGAAGCACCATCTATATATGCTGTTAAAAAAGTGTCACTTCGCACTTTCGTCCCATACCAGTATTCTTCCACAACTGTCACAAGTGATCAATCTGTTGCCTTTCTTGATCTCCACCACTTTTTGCGGAGGAAGTTGCTTGAAGCACCCCCCACAAGCCCTTCTGCTCACAGATACTACCGCAACTCCCCCTTTGCCTCTGCGAATCCTCTCATAGTGAGAGAGCAAATCCCTACCCACCTTGCTGGCAATCTGTTCTCTCTCTCGTCTATAGCCATTTAGCTCTGCCTCTGCTGAGTCCAGTTTGGCACGGAAATCTGATATCTGCTTCTGTTTCAGTTTCTCTTCTTCTTTCAATCTCTGCTCGTGGGTGACTATCTTTTCAGTCAACTGTTCGATTTCGGCCATAGTTTTCAGAATCTCTGTTTCAGTCTTGCTCACCGTCTGTTTCCAGACATCGATTTCTCGCTGCAGTGCCTCGTATTCCTTATTCGTCTTGACCTCGGTAAGCCTCTGTTGAGAGGTTTTCAGATGTTCGCTGGCCACCTCCAGCTCCCTTTCCAGATGCCGTCTTCTCTTCTCCGCCTCCTCCTTCCCCCCCCTCTGGGATTGGAGGTCCTTTCTGCTCTGTTCAAGTTGCTGCTCAACCGCAGAGATTGCAGCCGGATATTCACTCTTGACTTTTTCTAATTTATCGATGTGAATATCAATCTTCTGTAGTTCTGAAAGTACGGCTAACTGCCTTTTCATTATTTATACTCCTCCCTGGTTGGCTTAGTTCCACTAATAAAAAGGTGCACTTTAAGTGCACCCTTTTAATGTTGTTCCCTCTTCTGAATTGATCAGATCAAGAACCTTTGTCCCCTGATTTCGTGTAAACAAGATTATTTTTCTAATTTCCATAACCTTGATATGCAAAAGAAGCAACTTATTACAAACCTCCTTAAAATAGACCAGGTGCTTATTCCCAAAACAGTGGGCGATACTGGATTCGAACCAGTGACCTCCACGATGTGAGCGTGGCGCTCTAACCGACTGAGCTAATCGCCCCATAGAAAAGCGTCTGTTCGTGGGAAGGTCCCCGCCGACGAAATCGGGCTCTGCAGAGCACTCCCACAGAAATAGATGTGTAAAGTGAGCCAGCACTAATGCCAGGACCTCTATTATTCGATAGGATCCAAGAACCAGCAAAACTGCGACTTTGAACTGAACAGAGACTCTGATTTGTTGATGAATTGCACTAACTTATTACAGGTTTTGAAAAGCTTAGCATTGAGAACAAGGGACTTCTCGTGAGTCAATCAGAAAAGTCTCTTGAAGTCAAAGACTCTATTGCCGCTCAAGGACTATCAAATTATTCTGCGGCATCTCCGCCTGATCAAATCCATTTTTTGCTTTGGCATAGTCTGCGGATGGAACCCTCCTTTTCTTCAAAACCAGTTTCCGAATGAAAATTGTCCTTCCAGAATCTTCCACGCAGTCTATGGAAAAAGACGCTATGCTGTTATCTATGAGAGTCTTAGGTGGATGGTAACTCACCCTGTATCCCTCTGGGGGCTTAATGTCAATATGATAACTAAATTCCATCACCGAGGGAACGAGAATATCGTACTTTCTCTGAGGCAAATTTACGCAAATAGGCATGTTAGCGAACCCAAAAGGAACAGAAGGAAGCTCAAGGAGCATTACTCTGTCTTCCACCACTGCATACTTCTCGCACCGGAAACAAAGCCCTATGCTGGCCGGTTCGGTAAGGTTCTTCAAATCTGACAGGGAATAGTCAATTAGCTGCGTGCCCTGGGATATCGTCTGGGATATCGTGCTGGCGGCACTCTCAAAATAGAGCTTTAGCTCCTTGGGTGTTTTATCTTTCAGCAGAGAACGCACCCTATAGTCGAAGTAGCCGTTAAGCTCACAACGAAGTGTGCCGTGGATATCTCCTTCCTCATTTAATGTGATCTCCAAGTAGTTCATCGAGCCATTATCCTGGGGGCTAACAACCGGTGTTTTCGTTAACCGAGACCCTTGCGGTAAAAGCACCAGGGCTTCTGTCCCCTGTTCCTCAGCAGGGAGATATCCATATCTGCAGTTTTCAGCCGTGGGGTCTAACCATAGAAAGGTGCCATCTTGCTGGGGCACAGCCACTATCAGGTGGTCAAACTGGTGGGGACCGGGCACCTTTGGCACTACAGGGACCTCCGAGCGATTCACTAAAGCCGGACACGCCTCGACCCCGGCTGCCCCTAACATCGCCACCAGCAGAACCGCCTTATCGCGACAGTCGCCATATTTATTCCGATAAACCTCAGCAGAACTGTTGGGACTGTAGCCAGCCGCCCCTAAACTCAGATGTACAGTCCTAATCTTAGTCGTTACATAGAGAAAAATCTCCTTGATCTTCTCCTCTGGGCTATTCCTCCCAGTAGTGAGTTCAACAACCTGCTTTCTCAACCTCTTGTCTGCTTTTGCCCGGGGGGAAAATTTCCTGTTTATCCAGTCCCCCACAGTTGCCCAGGAATCTGCTGATGTGACCAACAGCCGCGGGACGATCTCAGCCAAATTAGGCATATCAGGCTCTCTTATGATCTGCTCAACCTGGTTCACCTTCCAAGTATAAAGAACGTTGCTCCCTTGGTGACTAACCTCAGGCTTGATATCGCCGTTTTGAACCAGATAACTGAATTTCTTCCCCTGGGGCAAGACCAGAGTGAAGCTCTTTTCCAGGATAGGTTCTTCCCCCTGAAAGGTGACAGTCCGCCAGAAATATTTATCCTCACGATCCTTAAAGAACAAGCTGAGCAATTTCTTTAACAGACCCCTCTTCTCTTCTTGAGGAAGGATCTTACATCTATATTCTAAGACGGCGTTTTTCTCAACTGCAGGGAAAGTGACGACTTTCTGCATAGCATTGGAGTAAGCAGAGGCCGAAGCCACCTCTGGAGCGCTCACATCACTAATGGCATCTTTTTCGCATTGGACTACAGTGCCGTCCGGCCTGAAGGTCCTGGCCACTTCTACCACTGCCCTCTCTCTCTTGCCATCATATCTACAAATGATATCCCCAAAATTCTCCTTGCCACGGTCGGTGAAGATCTTAACCAGGAGATGTCTCTCCGAAACTGTGTTACCGTCTGGATGGACAGTCAGCTTCAGCCGATCAAACAGGATAAGGGCACCTGCCTGGGGATAGTTCTGGGCAGAGGGGGCATTTTTGATTATCTCCCTTATCTCCTCAGATATCGGCTGGGCAGGGGAATGCCCGACAAAAAGGATTCCTAATATCCAGGTTACCAAAAAATATCTCAAAATGTGTCTCATTCGTGCTCTCTGGTGATAAGGTCTGATTTTTCGGGCATAAAAGAAGTTCATAAGCAGGCGAATTTAAAGGAAATTTTTGGATTTTCCCTGCATTATGCGCTGATGTACAACTGCGACAGCATCGAGTGAACATCGGCAAACAAGGGTTGCAAGGAGGTTTAACCAAATGTTGACCCAATCCAATCACGAACACAGTGCGTTATAAATATAACTATAAACGCAATAACCAACTGCTATATAATTACCATCCAGGGTTTCACTTTCTGCCCTTTGGCAATGTAGAAACTAAAAACACCTAACAAAGATAAGCCCAGATCACACTTACAATAATTGCTGTTGATAGCTAAAGCAACAGAAGGGGAACGATAAATGTCGAAGCAAAAAGAAATTTGGACAAAAAAGTAGAGATTGTTGATTCACATACCTCTTTCGTAGCGTGCTTATCCTCTGACTCTTCAGAAATATGTATGCCCAATGCCTCTCACAATGCGTCCGCTATTGCTATTGTCAATATACCACCAATAACCACGAGCCTTGAATGAGTTCCAGAATGTAAGCCTACCATTAATCCAAGTGTTGTGATTATTCCAGAGGTTAAACCAAAGCTAAGCCCTGTCTCGACTGAGTGTCTTAGCATAATGGTTGACATTTCCATCTTAAATAATTTTTGGCGCTCGAGCAATTGCGTGTAACCTATTCTAGTCCAAACTCGACTGCAGATATCCATCCTGATGGCAGCGCTCGATTCCTTTCCATCCTCAAATCATAAGCACTGCAAGAGAGACGGCTGCCAGACCAATGGTACAGGCCTTGGCCGTTCTATTTATCCCAAATATCTTGGTAAGTTCCAAATCTGGAGGGAGCCCTATTTGAACCCACTTACTGAGAGCAGCTTTATATTACATAATTTTTCCTATTTTGTCAAGGTATTTCCATTAGGATGGAGAAATTTTTCCTCTTAAAATTTATGGCACACCTGAAACTGAAGTATAAAGGGAGGTTGGCTGTTGAGTTTTCTGTTGATTTTCCTACACTATCACTTTATATTTAGACAAGAAAAGAACAGAGGACTTTCCAAAGGTTAGCAGACGCTCCCCCCTGCCAATCTAATATTTGACAATGCCTTCCAGGAGAGCAAGGAGATAGATATGGAAAGGCCTGTCGAGCAAGCATACGATAGTCTAAATAGACATCTTTTGAGCCTACGCCGCCGGTGGAGGGTGACAAAATGTCTGCGGGGTCTCTCTCTGGCTGTTCTCTTTTTCCTCAGCTCAGGGTTGCTTTTCACCTTGACTGAATCCATATTCTGGTTTTCCCCTTCTGTCCGAACCGTTCTGGCATTGGTAGTGGTCGCAGGCAGTGGTTTGGTTTTTCTTATTTATGGTATAATGCCCCTGTTCAGACAAGGGGGGCTGGAGTATTTCGCTCTTGCAGTTGAGAACCATTTCTCCCAGTTCAAGCAGAGGTTGATTGGAGCCTTACAGTTGTGGGAGAAACGGACGGAAAACCGGCAACTCTACTCCCAGGAGATGATTGAACAGACAGTGCTCCAGGCAGACCAGATCGCCCGGAACATCGATCTTCACAGGGTAATTGACAAGAAACCTTTATTCAAGTCTCTTGAGGCTGCAGTAGCCATTGGTTGTTTGTGGATTTCACTTCTGCTGGCCTTTTCCCCCTCTCTTAAGCAGGCGCTGGGACGATGTCTGTCCCCTTCGACCAGCTTTGTGCGCCCCCCCGAAGTCACCATCCAGGTATTTCCAGGAGACACCGCAGTGGCAAGAGGTGAGGATCTGAAAATAGAAATAGTGCTTGCTGGAAGAATCCCCCCTGAGGTGAATCTCTTTTCCCGTCGGCTCTCCTCTCCGCTTAAGCAATGGAGTGAAACTACCCTTCGTACCAACAGCGCTGATTCTGATACCCTATACTGCACCTTTGACAAGCTCAGAGACTCCTTGGCCTATTATATTCGAGCAGGTCGATCACAAAGCCGGCTGTTCCGGGCGAAAGTATACGAGCTGCCGATGGTGAAGGAGATATTTCTCCAATACCAGTTTCCTGCCTACACCCGCCTGGCAAGCAGGGTGGAGAGCACAGGCCATATCTCCGCAGTGGTCGGCACTAAGGTGTCTTTTAAGATCTTGGCCAATATACCACTTAAGAAGGCAAGGTTAGTGTTTGACCACCAGCCTCCGTTGAGGTTGGAAGTGGATCATCGCGTTGCAAAAACAGAGCTCCTGGTCACCGAAGATGACCGATACTATGTTGAGCTTACGGACACTTCGGGCAGGCATAATCGCCAGCCTATCCACTACCGCATAGAGGCCATCCCGGACAAATCCCCGGCGGTGAGGATCATTCAGCCTGGAAAGGATACTGACTTAGCCCAAGATATGCTTCTGCCTCTGGTGGTTGAAGCCGTAGACGATTTTGGCTTCTCCAAAATGGCGCTGCTCTTTCACCAAACAGGTGCAGATTCGCTTTCCCTGCATGAAGAGCAAATCCCGATCTCTTCCACATCTGATACGAGAGTGGAAGAGCATTACATTTGGGATCTGGCCCATTTGAACCTTCTACCCGGTGATTCTGTGGTCTACCAGGTTCGGGTCTACGACAACGACTCCCTGACAGGTCCTAAATCAGCCCTGAGCCGCCGCTTGACGGTACGTTTTCCCTCCATTGAGGAAATCTTCAAGAAAAGCGAAGAAGAGCAGAGCAAGCAGATCGCTGCGATGGAGGAGATCGTTGAACAGCTACAAACTAGCCGGAAACGCTTGGAAGAGTTGAGGCGCAAAGCTCTGAAGAATCAGACCCTCTCTTGGGGTGAGAAAAGAGAACTCCAAACCGCCATAGAGACCCAAACCCGAATAGCAACAGAGTTGAGCAGAATCTCCGAACAGATAGACCAGATTAGCCAACAATTGCAGAAAAGGGACCTGATCACCCTGGAGACGGTCAGAAAGCTGGAGCAGTTGAGGCAACTGCTGGAGCAAACTATCACCCCTGAGATGAAAAAGGCCTTAGAAGGACTCCACAAGGCAATGGAGCAGCTTGCTCCCCAACAACTCCAGCAGCTCCTCAAAGAGTTCAATCTCTCTCAGGAAGAGCTTCAGAGAAACATAGAACGGACTATTTCCGTCCTAAAACAACTACAGATAGAACAACAACTGGACGCAGTGGTCAAACAGGCAGAGGAGCTGGTGAGGCGACAGAAGCTGCTTAAGGAGAGCACCGCGTCAGGGACGGATACGGAGAGATTGGCCAACCGACAGGAGGCAATAAAAAAGGAGACAGAGAACCTGAAACAAAGCCTGGAACGGCTAAGGCGACTCTCCCCCGCCTGGCAGAAACAGATAGACTTGCAGTTGGAGTTCATAAATGAAAAGTCCTTAGTGCCCAGAATGGAGCAGACGGTATCCCTTTTGCGAGGAGGAGAGGTCACCGAGGCTAAGCAACTGGAAGAGAAGAGCTTGGCTGACCTGAATCAGCTCTCTGCCAGTTTGAAAGACTTACGGAAGGCAATACTGGAACATTACCGGACCGAAATCGCCAAGCAGATGGAGAAAGCGCTTCATGATCTCCTTTACATCTCCCAGCGACAAGAGGAAGCATTTCGCAGACCAGCGGGCTCTCCCCTGGAGTTGTGGTTGACGGAGATGGGGCAAACCGAGCAGCAGCTTCAAGAGGGGGCATCTGTGGTAGCTCAATCTCTGCACCAGGTGGCCAAGAAAACCCTCTGGGTAAACAATGAAATACTTAACTGTCTGAGCTCAGCTATTGAGGAGATGGAGGGAGCAATATCGGCCTTAGAGGCCAGAAATCTTTACCTTCTGAACTTCCGGCAAAAAGAAGCGCTGGGCGCACTGAACCGCACGGCTATTCTACTGTATCAGTCGCTCTCTGCCCTTTCTCAATCACCCTCGGCAACCGGGTTCAGCCAATTATTGCAGCAGCTGCAGCAATTGAGCCAGCAACAGCAGCAGCTGAATCAAGATACTCAGCAGTTTGAAGGAAAACGAGGCCTTTCCTCTCAGGAGCAGGCCCTTCTGGCTTCACTTGCTGCCCAGCAGATTGCCTTGCAGAAGGCGATTGAGGAGCTTGGCCGCAGGCTAGCGGCAAGACGAGATATCCTGGGCAGAATCGACCAGTTAGGCCAGGAGATGGAGAAGGTAGCCCGAGACCTCCAGAGGCAACAGGTCACTTCACAGACATTAGAACGACAGCGGCGAATCCTCCGCCGACTCTTAGACGCCCAAAGGTCGCTGAGAAAAGCGGATCACAGTCGAAAGAGAGAGTCACAGGTGGGCCAAGATCTCACCCGGCCCAGATCGATAGCCTTGCCCCCGAGCTTGGGGGAGAGGGAGAATCTACTTCGCTACGAGTTGCAAAAAGCCCTAAAGCAAGGCTATCCCGAGGAATATGAGGAGCTTCTGATGAAGTATTTCGAGGCTATCTCCGGTGAGTTGCCGGGCCTGCCCCGCTGAGCTAGGAAATCTGCTCTTCAGGTTCATAACAGAATCTAACGAATGTTGGAGACGGTCAAAGGAGTCTGCATTGCCTGATGCAATATCGATGGTTCCTTTAGAAACGCCCTTTGGGGAGATTTCAATCCAGTGGCACAACGGAAAATTGGAAGCAATCAAGCTCTCAGAGTTCAAGCCCACTGGTCAGTTCCGCCTCCGTCAACTTTCAGTATCTGACAAACAGTTAGCCGGTCTTATCGATGCCCTGGCAGCCTATCTTTCAGGGGAGGCTATCCGAATCTCTGTGCCTTTGGAGCTCTTTGGGTATACGAATTTCCAGAGGGATGTCTGGAGAGTGGTTTCGGAGCTCCCCTACGGAGAGACGCGCACCTACGGTTGGGTTGCTGCCCAGTTGGGTAACCCCGGAGCAGGCCGAGCTGTGGGAAGAGCACTAGCTGAAAATCCATTCCCTATTGTAGTGCCTTGCCATCGCATAGTGAGGGCCGATGGCAGTTTAGGAGGTTTCTCCGCCGGGCTCAAATGGAAAAGAGCCCTTTTGCAATTGGAAGGAATTCATCTCAATTGAAACAGAAAGTGAAAAGTGTGATTGAGATATTGGAAAACGCCTTCGGGGTTCCTTGCAGGCAGCCTGTCAACGAGCCCCTAGACATATTGATTAGCACTATTCTCTCCCAGAATACAACTGATGCCAATAGCGACCGCGCCTACCAGTCTCTCAGGCGGAGCTTTCCCACCTGGGAGGATGCACTGGCGGGGGATCCGGCTGAGATTGCCGCTGCTATCAGGGTGGGAGGACTGGCGGAGCAGAAGGCAACCAGGATCAAGGCCATTCTTGGCTGGATTAAGGAAAATTACGGCCAGATGAGCCTGAAATCTATCTGCGATATGGATACAGAAGAGGCCATCTCCGTCTTTTGCAGGCTTAAAGGAATAGGATTGAAGACCATTAGTGTGGTTCTCTGTTTTGCTTGCGGCAGAGATGTTTTCCCAGTAGATACCCATATCCTCAGAATTTCTGTTAGGTTGGGGATAGTGCCGGAAGGCAGTTCTGCCCTAAAAGCCCATAGCATTATCAACCAGCTGGTGCCGCCGGGCAAGGCTTACTCTTTTCATCTGAATCTGCTCAGGCTCGGGAGAACCATCTGCCGGGCACGGAATCCCCGCTGCCAGGTGTGCCCGGTGCAGCAGTATTGCATAAGCAGTTATAGAACGGGATTTACTCCCCGCTTTGAAGGAGGCTGAATTATGTCAGAGAAAACTCCAGCAGGGATCAGCCGCCAACAGGCCTGGGAGCTACTCAACGAGAAGGTCGAGTCTGTGAATCTCATCCGCCATTCTCTGGCGTCTGAGGCGATAATGAGGGCCCTGGCAGAGAGATTGGGCAAAGATGTAGACCAATGGGGTATAGCCGGTCTGCTCCACGACCTGGATTTCGAGCAGACAAGGGACGATCCCTGCAGGCATGGACTGATGACCGCTTTGGTGCTCGCCAATCGGGGGGTCGCACCTGAGGTTATCCACGCTGTCAAATCCCATAACCAAGAGACAGGCATAAGGCGTGAAACTGCACTGGACTTTGGCCTGGCTTCAGCCGAGACAATTACCGGACTAATCGTTGCCACAGCCCTGGTCCAACCTGATAGACGACTCTCCCAGGTGAAAGTGAAATCAGTGCTGAAAAAGATGAAGCAAAAAGATTTTGCCCGTAATGTGGATCGTCAGACCATCTTAGAATGCAACAACTTGGGTTTGAGCCTAGAAGAGTTTGTAGAGATAAGTCTCAAAGCAATGCAGGCGATAAGCGATCAGTTGGGACTGTAGGCAGCCGAAAGGCAAATTCGGTCCTATACCAGACGCACGGGAAAACCGAGAAGAAGTCTCCCCTCGGACCTTAGCTTATTCTCGGCTCATCCTGAAATGTAATACCCAAAACCCTGGATCAGATATGAATGTTCCAGTCTTTTTCGCGTTTTGCACTTCACATCATCGCAGCCGTGTCCACTGGCATAACAGACTCTGCTCAGTTCCGACGCTTCAATTGTGCCTGATATGAAAAACGTCCCCAAGGGGGAATTGTTATGAAAAGGGTGTTTAAGATTGAATTCAGCCTTTCCGGAGACCTGGCAGAGCTTTATGAGATTACTCTCCGGTCCAAAGATGACAAAATATTACTGGGTCAAATAAACAGAAGTCTTTTTGCCTCCGGTATGCTCCAGCATCTCTCTGCTTTGATCGCCCAGGGTGGCTTAGAAAAATCCGAATCCATAAGGGCGAAGAAGATAATGGGGCGCCTTCTGCATAAGGCCTTGGGACCAGTTCTGTCTTCAATCTCTCCCTCTGTGCTATCACAGCAGACATCAATTGCGAAAAATACCTACGCCAACCGAGATATCGTTCTGAAGGGGATAGAACGACTCAAGCAAGTTATTCAAAATACTGCTCTTCCGGCAGAGATTATACTCAATGAAGCACAAATCTTCAAGAAAAAGTTGGACAAATTTCTCTATCAGCTGGGAAGTTAGATGGCGTTGAATATCAAAGGCGACAATATTTCGGGGGCTTCGATTCTGGGCAGAAGATGCCTGGATCTGTTTCTGGATTGTCTGCAAAGAGGGAGAGAGCGCTCGAAAGAGGACCTTTTTGAACAACTGGTGGTGGTTGGTAGAGACCTGATTAAGGCTCAACCTTCTATGGCCTCGGTCTTCAACAGAATCAATTTTGCCTTGAGTGTTGCTAAGGACGCATCTGTTCAGACTGTCAGCGTTGAGGAGGCAAAAAACCTGATTAGCAGAGAAATTCGCCGGTATCAGAACGAGAATGAGAAAGCCCTGGAGAGGATTGCCGAGTTTGGCAGTCAGATCATTTCTGGCTGGGATACGGTGATGACCTACAGCGCCAGCAGCCTGGTTGAAGCTATTTTGATCTGTACGAAGCGATCAGGAAAAAGATTTACGGTGATTGTTCCCGAATCTCGGCCTATGTTTGAGGGTACTCGGATGGCCTTAAGACTGTGCCAACAGGAGGTCAAATGCTCCCTAATCGTCGATGCCGCCATTTCCAAGTTCATTGACAGGGCCAATGTTCTTTTGGTTGGAGCAGATAGAGTGACAGAAGACACCCTGGTCAACAAGGTGGGAACCCGTGGGGTGGCTCTGCTCGCTAAGGCTGCCTCAGTGCCGATTTATGCTGCCTTTGAGACTGACAAGTTCTTGCCCCGACGCTATCTCCCGGTGGTTGATCGGCAACAGGACCCTGCCCAGATTTGTGAGACAACCGACCAGTATCTCACTGTACAAAACATATACTTTGAGGAAACTCCCCTGGATTATTTCTTCGGCTTTGTTACTGAAAAGGGGATAGTGAGCCCTGAGGAGCTGGGAACTACATTGGGGGAACCCTCTGTCATTCAGGAGTTGACAGGATTCTCTTCTGTGGAACTTACAGGAGGGAGTCAGTGCTGATCGAGAGAATAGTGGTGGGCGAGTTTGAGACAAACTGCTATCTTGTGGCTGCCGCCGAAGGTGAAGAGGCAGTAGTTGTAGATCCCGGTGCCTGTGGCCCCGAGATCCTCAAGCTCATAGAACAAAAGAGGCTCAAGGTCAAGAAGATTATAAATACCCACGGTCACTGTGACCACATAGGTGCCAATCGAGAGATCAAGGAGCAGACTGGGGCACAGATACTCATTCATCGATCGGATTGCTCACTGCTGACCGACCCGGTAGGAAATCTTTCCTATTTTCTCTCTTCTCCAGTGATCTCGCCACCCGCCGATATTCTATTGGAGGAAGGTGATGTAATAGAGATAACCGGGTTAAGTTTTAAGGTACTTTCCACCCCGGGGCACTCGCCCGGCGGAATTAGCCTGTTAGTGCCCGGCGGAGTAGTCTTTACCGGTGATACCCTATTTCAGCGAAGCATAGGGAGAGCAGACTTCCCTGGTGCATCACCGGAGGTGCTGGTGGAATCTATACGAAAAAAACTGCTGACGCTTAGTGAGGAAACAATGGTGTATCCCGGACACGGAGAGATTACTACCATAGGAGAGGAACGGAGAGAGAACCCATTTTTAAAAGAAGGGCAACTTTCGCCATAGATTAGCAAAAACGGCCCAATCTGGACGGGCCGTTTTTCACACAGTATAAGTTCTTCTGGTGAGTTCACTACTGGGTCCTACTGGTGAACCGAAACTCCAATGGGTATATTCTGCCGAACCTTATCTTTGCTTCCTTTATTATGCGCTGCTCAAAAGTTCCCGGCAGCTCAATACTCACCTTGTAGTCGCCGATAGGAAGAACATAACGCTTTGGTGGGAAAGTTGTTATACCTTTTGCCAGAGGGCGACTTAAAGTGTAGTCATATATGGTGAATCGTGGGCGCACCCTCCTGGTCTTCTCTTCGCCCTGTTCATCTGTATACTGCTCGGAAACTGTCATTATGAATCTCCCCACAGGGATTTCTATATGCTTTTCCAGCTCGGTCTGGATCTTCACACTGTCAATAACGACCGACTGGTCTATATCTGTTTGAACGACCAGCTTATAGACCCCCGGTGGTACGAAGGCAGTGAGTCCAGCAGTTTCAACGACCTTTTCGCCTGTGTTCTGATCAAAGATGCCGAAATTGAGGCTTTCAACCCCACCGGCCTCCAGTACGATCATGGACTTCCCGGCTGGAATAGATGGGGGCTGTACCCGGGTAGTAGCACAGCCAACAAGGAACATAAGAGTCAAACAGCCCCCTACGAGTCGGGCCAGACCAATTCTATTTGACAGGGCGGATCCCAAGATCCTGTCTTGCATCATCTATCACCTCCCAGGGTGAATTGGGCAAGCATTCTTTACAATGGCAACAGTATTCTTGTTCCATTAGGGGACAGAAACGTCTATTATTTGCGAGAAGACTCTGCAGAACCTGACCCATTGGCCTCTGGAAATATCTCGCGCCTAAGGTATAGATCAAGCATTCAAAACAGTGAGAATCTGCCAACCCAGTAATATGACTTAAAGGGCAAAAATGAGATTTCGCTGCACTTTTGTAACCTCAATACTCCTCCGTTGTCAATGGACGATTTAGCCTCGCGGCCCTTCCGGGGCGAAATCTGGAAATCAGCTAATTGACCGGTGTTGGCTCCAGTTTATTAAGGCAGATCCCTAACGGTGTTCTTAGGGATTTTAGACGTTCTAACATCGCAACTAAACAGAGACTTAGCTACTACCTGCTGGTCTCGATTAGAAGGGCCTCCAACTGGGATGGCGTTCATTCCAATCTTTTGTCTTGGTCAGGTTTATAATCCGGTCGCCAGAGAGACTCATCAGATAGATATCATAGTTCCCTTCTAAGTCGGCGGCGGTTAGAAAGCTTTGCCCGTTGGACAACCACACCGGTTCCCATTCGTAGTTCTTTGAGGTTAAGGTCAATCTCGTCGGCCACTGGCCGTCGCCCTTCATGATGTATATATCTCGTCCCCCTTTTCTGCTGGAATCGAAGAGAATACAAGTCCCATCAGGCGACCAGGCGGGATTCCAGTCCATCTCTATGGTGTCGGTCAACTGGACAATATCGGTTCCATCGGGTCTCATTAAGTAAATTTTGTCACCACGGCCATCACGGTCGCTCACGAAGGCAATCCTTTCACCGTCAGGCGACCAGCAAGGGAATCTGTCGGAGGCAGTGCCATCACTTATACAGGTGACCGAATCACCCCTGGCCTTCATCACAAATATTTGGTCCCTACCTGTTCTTTGACTGCAGAAGGCTATTCGGGTGCCATCTGGTGACCAGCAAGGGCTATAATCCCTAGAATTGCTGAAGGTCAATCTGGTCTGGTTTGAGCCGTCGGCGTCCATCAGGTATATGGCACTGTGGATTAGACCGGAATTTCTATCCGACACAAAGACTATCTTACTGCCGTCCGGTGACCAAGAAGGTTCGGTGTCGGAGCCTTCGTGACGGGTCAAATTGGTCAGTCCCGAACCGTCCAACCGCATAGAGTATATCTCCAAATTGTCAGCTCCGTCTTTGTCGCTGCTGAACACTATTGTCCCCACTGACCGGCTAGTGTCAGCAACAGGGATGCGAAATCTCACCACATAGGTCTTGACTGAATTGGGAAGCAATGGCCCGAATTTCACATTACACTCTTTAGTCTCAAAATATCCATTGGCCACCACGGTAAAGTAGTATTTCCCACTCTTCATATCTGTGAACAGATATCCATTTGATAATAAGCGATTAAACTCAGCGGCTCCTATTTTGGTAACCAATCTTGCCTTTTGATTTTGCGACGATTCGAATTCAACTTTTATTCGATTCTGTCCACAACCTGCTATAAAGCTCAGAGACAAAAAGATACTTCCACAGACTATCCAGTTAGCTAAATTCTTCTTCATTGCCTCCCTCCGCAAAAACCCTTCACTGTGTTGCTCGTGATATTTAACCACAATCACTCTTGATTACTTCGTAATAAGAAGCGAACATGTCACTCTGAAGCGAGTGAGAAATCTCATTTATTGGTGAATTTTAGTAGGTTATGAGATGCTTCGATAAGCTCAGCGTCACAGAACGGGCTTTTCATGCACCTACCAATCTTTAAGAAAAAGGCCCCAACGAAAGTTCTCCTCAAGTTGGGGCCCTTCAGCTAATATTTATATTTTGACCACATTAGCTGCCTGTGGTCCTTTTGGGCCTTCTACTATATCGAATTCAACTTCTTGACCTTCTGTCAAAGATTTGAATCCTTCTTCTTGAACCGCAGAGAAATGGACAAAGACGTCTTCGCCATCTTCTTGCTCAATGAAGCCATAGCCCTTGCTGTTGCTAAACCACTTCACTCTACCTCTTGGCAAAACAGTTTCACCTTCTTTCTTTTTTGGAATCTCTGATCCTACGCAACTCAACCACTCAACCTATGGCAAATTCTCACCATACACCAGGATCTTTAGCCCTCGGTTGCTAAGATAATACAAAAAGCCTCACCTGTCAAGTCTTTTTTGGGGGGATTGAAGATTTTTTTGCCTTCTGGCTATTTTTCTCCTTTCCACGGCAGATAGTTACGACCGCCACAGCAAGATAGATCAATAAACTGAGAATCCTGAAAGAACCACCAAAGACAATTGCGGACAAACCAATTTGAAGCCTTGGATCCCGTCTACAAACAATACTGCTGTCGGCAGAGATGAAATATAACTCTTGTAGAAATTGAGTCAATCTATTATATTGAAATAACTCCGAAAGGTGACTTAAATCAGCGTCTATAGATCCTCGATAGGCAGTCTTTTCGCCCACCTGTTTGGATTTCATACGTTTAGGTACGGCACACAGCAGCCAAAGAAAATGAGACAGCAGCTATCAGCATGTGTTATCACTTACAACGAAGAGCGGAACATCGGAAACTGTCTGAAGAGCCTGACCTGGGTGGATGAGATTGTGGTAGTAGATGCTTTCAGCCAGGACAAGACGCCACAGATCGCTCGCCAGTTTACCCCCAGGGTCGTACAGAACCGCTGGCCAGGATTTGTTCAGCAGAAGAACTTCGCCCTCAGCAAGGCCACTTATGACTGGATTCTGGCTTTAGACGCCGATGAGGTGGTCTCTGGGCAGTTGAAGCACAGCATCCTTGAGTTGCTGAGCTCTGAGCCACCGGTCGATGGCTACTTCATCCCTCGCCGGACGTTCTATCTGGGCAGGTGGATCAACCACTGCGGCTGGTACCCGGAGTACAGACTCCGCCTCTTCCGAAAGAGCAAGGCCCGCTGGGGCGGAATTGATCCTCATGATAGGGTTGTGCTTACATCAGAAAAGGTTGGATATCTGCAAGGCGATCTTTACCATTATCCTTATCGCAATATCTCCGATCACTTGAAGAAGATAGACCGTTACTCCACCCTCTCTGCCCAACAGATGGCAAAACAGGACAGAAGTTCTCATCTGCAGGATATTATTCTACGCCCGCTGCTCAGATTCACAAGGATGTATCTGTGCCAGTTAGGTTTCTTGGACGGCAAGGCAGGCCTTCTCATCTCAGCCTTAGGGGCTTTCTACGTCTTCAACAAATATGCTAAATTATGGGAATTGACCCGGGGAGGAAAATCATAGTGAAGATTAAGCAGTTCTCTGTTCTGACCTTCTGTCTTCTGCCCGCCGTTTTCCTTGACAATGCACTCGCAGACGGCCCACCACAGGTCCGGGCGGTGGAGAACCAGGCATTCGCTATAGGAGAGAAGCTCTGTTACATCCTTCGCTATGGGCCAATTGGGGCGGGCAGGGGAACTATGGAAGTGAAAGACATAAGACCCGTAGACCAACATCCTTGTTACCATGTAGTCTCGATAACCCGCTCTAATAACTTTTTCTCCCTGTTTTTTAGAGTGAAAGACCAGATTGAGTCTTTTATTGATACCCAGGGGATATTCAGCAGGGGGTTCAGAAAAAAGATCCACGAAGGCAGCTTCAAAACAACCTACACTGTCTTTTACGACCATGAGGAACATCTGGCCGTCTCAAAGAATGACACCACTGAGATTCCTCCTCTGGTTCAGGACCCTCTCTCTTCCTTCTATTTCCTTAGAACCTGTGATCTGACACCTGGAAAGTCGGTGTTTGTCAACTACCATAGTAACAATGATGTCTATCGGCTTGAAGTGCAAGTGCTCAGCCGGCAAAGAATAAAGGTGAAGGCAGGGAGGTTCAACTGTTTAGTTGTTCGCCCGCTTATGGAAACCCCGGGGGTTTTCTTTAAGCCAAAGGGAAAACTCACCATCTGGCTTACAGACGACCAGCGGAAGATGCCCGTTCTGATGAAGTTGAAATTACGGGTAGGTTCCCTTACAGCAGAGTTGACCCGACATTGGCCCAAAGAGCCGTATTTTCTGAGCGAAAAAGTAAGGTTAAGGTCACAGATTTCGCCACGGTTTTCGATCCCGGAGCTGAGTTCCAGGGTTTTGTTGATTCTCTACCTCATATCCTGGTGGGAGAAGACTTTCGGACTCTGGTGGCAAAGATCGTTGAGGCAGCGAAGAAAGGGAAACCAGTGGTGGTCATGATGGGTGCCCATGTGGTGAAATGTGGTCTCAGCCCGGTTTTGATTGATCTGATGAAGCGGAAGATAATTTCGCACATTGCTTTGAACGGCGGAGGCAGCATACATGATTTCGAGATCGCCAATTGGGGACAGACCTCAGAAGATGTGGCCCAGGGGCTACAAAACGGGACCTTCGGTATGGCAGAGGAGACTGGAAGGCTTATAAATCAAGCTATCCGCCAGGGTGAGCAGGAGGGTTTAGGTTATGGGGAGGCATTAGGCAGAAGCCTCCAAGGGGCCCCATACACAAAAAAAAGCATTCTGGCAGTGGGCTATCGAATGCACATCCCGGTGACAGTCCATGTGGCATTGGGCACCGATATTGTTCATCAGCACCCCTCTGCCTCAGGCAGCGCCATAGGTGAGACCAGCTATCGTGATTTCAGAATATTCGCCCACAAGATTTCACAGATAGGCCAGGGAGGTGTGGTTTTAAACCTTGGGTCAGCGGTGATTTTGCCTGAGGTTTTTCTCAAGGCGCTGACGGTGGTGAGGAACTTGGGCTATCGGGTGGAACAATTCACCACTGCTAATTTCGATATGATTCAGCACTACCG
>MVCY01000102.1 GCA_002049985.1 Candidatus Latescibacteria bacterium 4484_181 | reverse complement strand
AGGGATCTTTCTCTATTCTCTCGGTACTTACCCTCGACTCATACCACTTGGCCAAGCTGTCTCCCATCCCTGCAGACAGAAGCCTTGCCGGAGCCCGAGCGATTATGTGGGGGTCCACTAAGGTCACGTCCGGGTTTTTACTCAAGCTTAAGGTCCTTATGTAGAGCCCATCTGGGGTGTAGACAGGAGAGATCTCAGACCAGGCAGAACAGGTAGCAGCACTGGTAGGAACGGTCATAATAGGCAGGTCCGTATGCCAGGCCACCGCTTTCGCTGTGTCTAATACTTTGCCCCCACCTGTTCCCACAATCACATCCGTCCCTGTCTGCCTCACCAAACTCACCAGGCGATGAATCTCTTCCCAACAGCATTCGCCGCAGCAAAGACCGTCTCATCCCCCAAGACCAAGGGCCTCTGGCCCAGCGGGAGAGCAAATCTGCCAATATTTTGGATTACCCCTTTCTTCTGGATATAGCGGCCGGGTGAGACAAATAGTTCAGTCATCTTAGATCTCGGTCTGCAGAAAAATTCCATCTCAACTTTCCTAACTAGGATCTGGACTTTCACTAAGATACTGCAATGCAATACCAGGCTGGCTTCGGCACTATTGCCCGCTGACAGAAAACGCAACTTCCAACACCTCCCGGATTAACCACAGGCGTAGTGATCAATCATCTGGCTATCGTACGGGAAAAACCCAATGAATTAGCCTGACGGTAAAAACCCTGTTCCCAAGGGTTCACAAATGTAGCTAGCGGCACCTATCCCCACCTCGGAACTTTGTATCCCCTATTCTACTGTATTTCCGCAACGCAAGCATGCATTTTCCAGATTTTTCCTGAAAGTTTAGTAGTAGGTTAACTCTACAAATAACAAAGTTCAAATCCCGAAAAGAACGCCCTCTGCTTTTGGCATCTCTGTCAAACACTCTGTTCGCAATGTAACCAGCTCAGATCATATCTCGCCTCGAAAGGATTTGAGGTAAATCTCTTCTACCTCCTTTATGTCTGGGTAACGGGGGGCCGCTCCAAAACTCCTTTTAGTCTGAACAAAATTCTGGGCAAAGCCTTTTATATCCTCGATCCTCAATCCTGCCTCGGCTGCGTTTTCTGGCATCCCCAAGTCTATGCTCAACTCTTTTACTGCAAAGGCAGTCCTTCTGCCCGCTTCTCTGGCCGAAAGTCCCGCCACATTTTCTCCCAGGGCCCGAGCGATCTGGACCATCTTCTCGGGGCAGCTTATCCGGTTGAACTCCATCACCTGCGGCATCAGAAGAGCATTTGCCAAGCCATGAGGTATCTGGTAATTCAGAGTCAACTCATATCCCAGACCATGGATTATCCCTGTCCGGGTCTGGTTGATCACCAAGCCTGCCAGAAGGGAGGCATACATCACTTTCTCTCTGGCTTCCAGATCCTCCGGCTGCCCCACTGCTCGAGGCAGGTAGTTGGCCACCAGCCGAATAGATTCTATGGCCAACAGGTCGGTTATCGGCTGGGACTTTAGAGACAGGTATCCCTCAACCGCGTGGCTTAATGCGTCCATCCCGGTGTTAGCGGTGATCTGTTTCGGCATAGTAACGGTTAACAGCGGATCAACTATAGCGATGCGAGGGCAGATGAGAAAGCTTGCCACAGTCCGTTTCTGCCTGCTCTTCCAATCGGTGATCACCGCATACCTGGTAACCTCGCTACCGGTGCCGGCAGTGGTGGGAATAGCTATCACCGGAAGTGCTTGGCTTGCCCTATCTGTACCAAAATAGTCGTCTAAACCACCTCCCTGGGCAGCCAGAACTGCTATTCCTTTGGCAGCATCTAATGGACTGCCCCCTCCCAAGGCTACAATAAGGTCACAGCCTGCCTGCCGTGCCACTCCAGCTCCAGCCTCAACAGTCTCTACACTTGGGTTCTGCTCTACCTGGTCGTAGAGAACAACCTGCAGGCCTTCCTTTTCTAACAGCTCCTCTACTCTCTTCAGGCTGCCGCTCTTTTTAGAGGAGCTTTTGCCAGTGACCAGTAGGACCTTTCGACCTAGACCTATTTTACAAGCTTCCTGCCCAGTCGTTTCTAAGACGCCGTTTCCAAAACGGATAAAGGTCGGGCAGAGAAAATCAAACTTCATCCCTTCTGTTCTTTCCTGAAAAAAAGTTGTCGAGTTTGTTTTTAGCTTGTGTCAGCAGCCACTCCGAACCGGGGTGAATAATAAATATAATACAAACACCTCCAGAGTCAATAAAAAAGGCAAGAGTTTTTGAAAAAACTGATACGTTCTGCAAGGGCAACAAAAAGTGGGCTGGATGCTATCTAGTACCCAACCCACCCTGAAACAGTGCCCGAAATCATTCTCTGAAACTGAAATTCTGACCTCGGGACTAAACTATTTCTTCCAGCGGTGTTACAAAGGACTTGATCCCTTCCCTCTCAAAAGACCTCCATCCCTTCCCTCTCAAAAGACCTCCTTAATTTTCTCACCTCTTCTAGGAGTCTCTCTTTCGTCTCCTCAGTGCAGGCGATCATCAACAGGGAGTTTACCCCTGGCCAGATGTGGCTGTCCATATGGGGACCGGAATGCTCTCCCACACCGTGTGCCACAGGGATTTTGGTGTAATTGGTCACCCCACATCTTTTCAGAGATTCGTTCACCTCATCGCCAATAGCCTGATTGTAGGCAATCCACACCATCTTCATAATCGTTTCCTTTCATTTCTGTTTTTGTTGTATTAATAATATTTTGTCATAACAAAAGATGACGGTCATTTAGTTACACAGTTACATTCTTTTTGACTCTGGTTTCGAAAATTGAATACATAACGGGGACAAGAATCAGCGTAACAAGCGTGGAAACCAACAGCCCACCAATAACCGAGATGGCCAGGGGACTCCACATTTCCGATCCTTCTCCGGTTTTCAAAGCAAGAGGCAGTAGGGCAAAGATGGTGGTGAACGCGGTCATCAGTACGGGCCGCAGCCGACGGGGTCCGGTGACCAAGATTGCCTCGAAAAGCGCCAGCCCCCGGGCTCGCATGATGTTGATGTAATCCACCAACACAATGGCATTGTTCACCACAATTCCTACCGGGATGGAGAAGAGGATCACAAACGGATCGAGCAATGACTCGAACTGAGCGGCCATTACCATATAGACCGCCCCGCCTCTCCACAATTCTGGCGATATTGCTGATGGGGATCTGTTTGCCCAGAGGAGAGGTGACAAAGGCGTTCTCCAGATCGGCTATGCTCTGCCGATCCGAGCCCTCCAGTCGGACAAAGGTGTCGTATTCCTCTCCGCCCTCCCGGTACTTGGTAGCCACATCTCCGTAAAATTTGGTGCGGAGCGTTGAGGCAATCTGAGCCATGTTCAATCCCAAAGAGGCCGCCTTCTTGCGATCTACTTCCACCCAGAGCTCCGGCTTGCCTTTCTCCCGGGAGATGGTAACGTCGGTCAAACCCGGGATTTTATCCATGATCTTCTTAACTTCCACGGCAAAGGTATCCGTCTTGGCAATGTCGTGCCCGTAGATCTCCACGGTCACTGGCTTAACTCCGCCAGAGATCATCTGCATGGCATCCTGCTGCGCAAAGTCAATCGTCTGAATCCCAGGAATTTTAGCGATTTTCTTACTCAGAGCCTGAGCGATGTCCCGATCCGAACGTTTGCGCTCGTTCTTGGGTACCAGCCGCCCACCGACCGTGATGATGTGGGTGTCGCTTCGTTGTCCCATCATAGCCCCAAAGCCTCTTTCGCTCCTTCCGCAGCGGGCGAACATCATTTTTCTCTCCGGCACCTCTTTCTCCATGATATCCTCGATCTTTTCCATCACCTGGTCGGTGGCCTCCACCCGGGTGCCAACTGGTAGCTCCACCGTGCCACGCACCTGGCCTTGGTCCATGGTCGGCATGAATTCCGTCCCTACGATCTTGAAGAGAAAAAGACTGCCCACAAAAATTCCCAGACTGACCGCTACGACGATCTTCCTATGGTTCAGCGCCCAGTTCAACACCCTCCTGTAGGTGGCTTCAAGGCCTGTAAACCATTTCTCGCTGAAGTCGTGAAACCGTCTGATGAGTCCTTTTCGCTCTTCCTCTGGTAAAGGCACCCGCATAAACTGGGAGGATAGCATGGGAACTCTCTGAACATGATCCCCGTGAGTCCTTTTAGAAAGATGATCGGGAAAAAGATAGCAATCGTGGTGAAGGTTGAGGCCATCACCGCTGTGCCAACTTCACCGGCCCCAAAGATAGAAGCTTCTCTTCTGGATTCACCCCCGGAGTGGTGTCGATAGATATTCTCATATATCACGATGGCGTTATCCACTACCATCCCCAGAGCGATGGCGATGGCCGAAAGCGACATCATGTTGATGGTATATCCTCCCACGTAGAGGAAACAAAAGGCCACGACAAGGGAGACCGGAATGGTTACGGCGATGATAAGACTCCCACGGATCTCGCGCAGGAAAAAGAAGACCACCAACACGACAAACAGAAGAGCCCAGCCGACAGTACTGGCTAAGTTATTAATCGAACGAACGATAAATTCGGAAGAATCCATGATCAGAACGACCTTCACATCAGGTGGGAGCTTTTTCTCCAGTTTCGGCAGGGTCTTCTTGATACGGTTGGCTACCGTAACAGTGTTGGCCCCGGATTGCTTTTGCACCATTACAATAAGCCCTTCCTCGCGGTTAATGCGGACACGGCGCTCTTTTTCCTTGAAAGAATCTTTAACTTGAGCTATGTCCCGTAGGTAAATGGGGGTCCCGTTGAAATTTCCCACCACCACATCTCCGATCTCTTCGACGTTTCGGAATTCACCGGGAACTCGGATGATGTAGTCGGTCCTCCCGATCTTCAGGTCTCCGGCAGGGAGGGTGAGATTCTCTGCCGCCAACATTGCAGTTACCTGAGTAATTGAGAGGTGATAGGCCTCCAGCCGCTGGCGGTCTAAATTGACCTGAATCTCTCGTTCCTGTCCGCCCATAATAGTGGCCATGGCAACCCCGGGAATACGCTTTAGTTGGTCGCAAAATTTGTTATCTATAATATCGCGAAGCTGGGGATAGCTTTGCTGAGCCGTCACCCCGAAAAGCAGCACCGGCGTCATAGAAACGTCCATCTTCAACAGCATAGGCCGGTCTGCATCGTCAGGCAGATTCATGATCGCCATGTCGAGCCGCTGTCGGACATCGTTCGCTGCCTCGTCTAAGTCCGTACCCCATTCGAACCTCATAGTTACCACCGAGATATTCTCCTCGGAGGTGGAAGTAACTTCCTTGATGTTAGGAGTTGTGCTCACTTGTTCCTCGATGACCTTTGTTATCTTCGTTTCGATATCCTCTGCCCCGGCTCCACGATAGAACGTGATTACCGCCATGGTAGGGATTTCCATCTTCGGCATGAGATCAATGGGGAGCATATTCAAAGCCACTATGCCAAGGAGCACAATTGCCACAAAGATCATCGTGGTAAAAACTGGACGTCGGACGCCAAATTCAGGTAATTTCATTGGTTTTCACCTCCTTGGAT
>MVCY01000044.1 GCA_002049985.1 Candidatus Latescibacteria bacterium 4484_181 | reverse complement strand
AGATTTATTTTAGATGAACATACATAGGCACAACAACCGCACTCTATGCAGTCCAAGATCCCGTACTCTTGGGCTTCGCTGAATCGCCGGTGTTCTACCAGCTTACCTATCATATTGGGCATAAGACCCATAGGACACGCCTCCACGCATTTCCCACAGGAGATGCAAGGTCGGGAACTAGGCGGAGGAGAACTCTCTTCGGTCAGCACCAGAATACCAGAGGTGCCCTTGATTACCGGGATTTCATCAGTGTACTGTGCCACCCCCATCATAGGTCCGCCCACAATCAATTTTCTAACCCCTGGCTGGTATCCCCCACACTGCTCGATAAGCTCCCGCACCGGAGTACCTATTCTCACCCATATGTTCCGTGGTTCTTTCACCCCTGGACCGGTCACCGTGACCACCCTCTCAATTAAAGGTTTGTTCAGGCTTACGGCTTCATTTATGGCAAAGGCTGTGGCAACATTCTGAACGACACAGCCCACATCCATAGGAAGCCCGCCGGAAGGGACTTCCCTTTGAGTGATTGCATAGATCAACTGTTTCTCAGCCCCCTGGGGGTATTTCACCTTCAGGGGGACGATACTGATATGTCCGTCGTCCTCTGTTGCCTGCTTCAATCGGGCAATCGCATCGAGCTTGTTCACTTCGACAGCGATGTACGCCTTTTGGCATCCAAGTATTTTGAGGATTATTTTCAGCCCGGCCACGATCTTTTCAGAGAATTCCAGCATCAGACGATGATCGCAGGTCAGGTACGGCTCGCATTCGGCGCCGTTGAGGATCACCGTGTCAATCTGTTTTCCCTCATGGGGAGAGAGTTTCACATGGGTGGGAAAAGCTGCTCCCCCCATTCCGGCTACTCCAGCTTTCAATATTGCCTCCCGCATCTGGTCAGGACTCAGACAGTCGATGTCTACCGGTTCGCCTACACTTTCCTCCCAAACGTCTGCTCCATCCGATTCGATCACTACCGTCTCTGCCTGCCGGAACAGCGGATGAGGGAAAAAGCATACATCCACCACCTTTCCAGAAACAGAGGCGTGAACCGGCAAGGAGATAGATCCCGCGGCCTCCCCTATCACCTGACCAGTCTTGACTGTATCGCCTTTTTTGACGACAGCCCTGGCTGGAGTCCCGGTGTGCTGCTGAAGAGGAATGAATACCCTTGGGGAACATCAGAATATGTACGGCACATCCGATTCAGAACCCTATCCTTTATAATAAGTTGGAATCTCCCCCTGTCTCTGCCCATGAAGCCTTTGAGGGTCTCTTCAGAGATGGTGGTCACCAGGTTGCCGAAACGATCGATGTGGATCACCTCGCCTTCAAGGATATTCCCATTTGTCTCCGGCCCAGTGAAAGGAAAACGGACATAGCGATTTATCGGCTCCCCAAGCCCATGAGGAGGAGTTCCCTTAGAGAGGTGGGCTGCAGCGGGAGCAAATATGTCCCGCCCATGGAAGGTGTCACTCACTTCTGGCAAGAGGAACCTGGTATTGGAGATTTTGAACACTCGGAACTCCTCTTCTTTTTCGTAGACGAAGCTGAAGACGCCGTTGTCCGGTCCGACAAACAGGTACTTATCTGTCTCCACTATTATCGGGTTTCTCTTGCCGCCCCTGCCTGTCAACCGTGGTGACACGGCACCCGTGGAAGAGACTTCAATTCTCACCTCTATTTGCCGAACATAGTATTCACAAATTCCTCAACTTCCTCAATATTCTCTTCTGTATCCTCGCAAGTTGCTCATGGTTCTATCGGTTCCGGATATCGTCGAGTAAAGTAATAGTCTGAGGACGCACTCACATAGCCTTCCAAAAGATTCCAAGTCTCGGTCACATTCAACCTCACCGTCCAATCAAGGCACCGAACTCACGCATGTTCCTTCGCTTCCGCTTTCATTCTCATTGAAGGAGAGCTATGCCAAGATATTTTCTCACCGCTTGTAACAACAAATAACCAGTCGTTTCCAGACCACCTTCACTCAGCATTAGCTTCTTCTGATCCCGACCATTTCGGGCAACTTTTATCCAAGCAAAGTGGTCTCACTATCTCATAATGGCGAACTTGCCGAAGGTGAAATCTGAGGCCTCTGCATCTTTTCCAAACGCAGAAATCTTGTAAATGTAAAGGCCACTGGAGATATCTTCACAGTCCCAAGGAACTTCATTCACCCCCTGATTTGCCCCATAGTGGATATCATCACGAAATCTGAGGTCCCTTGGAATTTGCTTCACCCATATCTTCTCTCCCAGGATGTTGAACACCTCGATCCGTACAATGGCCGCCTGGGAGAGTTGATAGTGAAAGTAAAGCTGTCCCTCGGAGCAGGGATTGGGATAGACATAATCTTCTGAGACCTCCACTATAGGAATCCCTACTCTTCGAACGGTCTGATAAACTCTGTTGTTTTCTTCGTTCGACTCAGCAATCACATCATCAGAATCCACATCTACCCGGAACAGGGTTTGGACTGTCCGATGCCAAGGTACCTCTAAAATCGCACCATATCCGCCAGCAGGGATTGGGGCTGAAACCTTCTGCCGTGAGATCTGGGTTACAATGGAGGAATCCTGGGCACAGTCATAGACAGTAACCCAAAAATTCGAGTCCACTTGGGCGTCGCCCAGGTTTCTTATGGTCACCAAGAATCTGTCCTTCTCTGGAGAAAAACGAATGTCGCCAGGAGAGATGGCGAGGTCAGGCAGGGAATTTTCACCGGCGGCAAACTGGGCTAATGCAGCCACCTGTAGCCGAGTGGCTCGCGCAATCAGGTCGAAGTTAATGTGGTAGTCCAGGCTGTCGCTCGATATGACATCGTCTATGCTGTCGTACGCCTTATTTGTCTGCTCTGGTGGATAACTCTCGATGCCGAACACGGCATCATATCCCCGCTCCCAGAACGAGGCATGGTCACTTCTATCGGCAACAGGGTCAACCCTTTTATCCAAGGTCAAACCAATGTCGTAAATATTGTTCGTCTCTTCCATAAGGTCAGCCAGCCACTGAGATTTCACATTAGCTATAAGAACCAGTCCAGGCACGTTATTGTGGCCGATCATATCATAGTTGATAACACCCAGGATGTTTTCTGCTCTTTCTGCCGCTCTCTGGACGTAGAATTTACTTCCCAACAGTCTCAGTTCCTCGCCGGAGAAGAAGATAAATTTAATAGAGAAAGGAAATTCCCTTTTTGAGCTGGCCAGCACCCTTGCTGTCTCCAGCACTGAGACCACTCCGCTGCCGTTGTCGTCTGCCCCGGGGGCGGGGTCGGTTCTCCAGTTCCAGCCGGGGGTGTTGCGTCCAGTGTCGTCGTAGTGGGCGCAACAGATAAAGTAACCATCGCCTCCTCCCTTTAGAGTTCCCACTATATCATACATTACGCTGTCATCCAGTGTATGCCGGAAAGGCAAGACCTTCACCAGGTTGCTGTCCCCCAGTGCCTGGACCAACTGCTGCCGGATGAAGCTTCCGGCTGAGTCCCAGCAGTCAGGATGTCGAGCATATCGCGTGCGTAAGTTCTCTTTGCAATTGTTGTAGGGTTTGGTCGGATCCTTATACACAAGATGTGCCAGGTCCTCTTCTATTCGGTCGCAATTCACCCTTTGTATAAGAGCGGCAACAGACTCTTTCCTTCTGGGAAGGGCCTGAGAGGTTTGGACAAGGAAGAAGACCAGCAAAAGAAAGCCCCAGAGGCCCAGGACCCCTCTGATCTTTTCTTTCATTCTTAAAGAGATTATCTAACCACGACAAGCTTCCTGCTGCTGGCAAGATTGCCCGCAACCAAACGGTAGATGTAGACGCCAGAGGCCACATCGCGGCCAAATCTGTCTTTGCCATCCCAGCGAACGCTGTAACAGCCCGGTTGCTGGTAAGCACTCACAAAAGTCCGGACAAGCCTGCCACCAATATCGTAGATGTTCAGTTTCGTGTAAGCTCCCGTCGGTAGACGATAGCTTATCAATGTTGAACAATTGAATGGATTGGGATAGTTTTGCGACAGAAAGAAGCTTTGTGGAGGTGGAAGAACTGTCGTCGAAGCCACCCACGTGGGCTGTTTCTTGTATAGCTTAGCGACAGCGCTCACATACTGCTTTGGTAGAAATGAGCCCTCATTAGATAGAACGAAATGATAGGTATTAGAACGGGAGATGGGGACGGAGAAACTGCCTGAGGAGACGTTATGTTGAACTTCAAAGGCATCGAAATTACTACCAGCCAGATACTTTCTATAGTTCTCTGCGTCACAAACAAAGGACTCCACTGCCCCTGGATAAACCTTTTTGGCAAACTCTCCAGTCTGCTTGGGAAAACCGTAACCGTAGACGATTTCGTAAGGGACCTGGAAGGAGATCTCTGCCATATATTGGCCGTCCGCTGAAGGCTCAGCGACCGGATTTACTGAAAGACGGCTCAGCCGACCTGGGAGATTGCACGACCAATCATACTGTTGGCCAGGTGCGCTGTTGGCGATAACCTTGGTCCGTGAGACCTCTCCGACAGGGGAATCTACTCTTACATAGTAGTCGAGGCTATCTCCGATGGCAAACTGGCATTGGCCGTGCCTGTCGGTATACAACGCTCCGCAGAACCAGATGCCCCAGCCCTCGTATCTGTGTGGGGCATATAGTGAGACACGCGCGTCGTCTACCGGATTCCCATCTGTGTCTCTAACCTCTATCTGAAGTTTGCCGGTCTCAGTGTAACGCTCAGTTACCGGCCAGATATATCCGTCTCCCCTGAAGTTAAATACGGTGGGGAACTTCCAGCCCCATCGTTCATAGCTTCCGGGATTGTCCACAAAGGTGTTGACCGGCTCCCATTGCACCCATCTGCCTGCTGCCCAGAACTCGTTCCAGATGTGGTCGTTGGCGTATGCTAAGGAGCTTGTGGTAGGGATCAGAGCACTCCTGGCAGCGGCGGCAGTTATATAAGACCACTCCCCGCAACGCCCGCGGTGCAGCTTGTATATCTCCAGCGGTTGACGAGATCGCGGGTTTGGTGTCCCCCATTCTATGCTATCTTGCACCCATTGCGAGACAATACCCACAGCTCCATTCGCTGTCGAGTCAACATTCACCAGTGAGTTCCATAGAGTTTGGCAGCCAGCAATGCGATCTTTTAGCACCGGATAACCCGGCTCGGCCTCGTTGAACAGATACTGCCGCCAAAACACGCTCGTCGTACAAGATGCAGGCCTAAAATAGACAGGGGTTTCTCTGGAAAGCACTGGATGCACCACATACCAGTAGTAATATTCTCTGGGCAGCTCGTACTCTATGGTATCCCCTTCTGCTGTCCTTAACCGATACTTGGCCGTCGAGTAGTAGTCTTCATCTGAACAGCTACCGTAGTCTAGCACCTGCGCATAGTCTAAATATTCGTCGTTTCGATACACATACTGGGCGTTCTCCACTAAGAGAGCAGAATAGTCAACCATTTCGCTCAGAAGTTCCGGGGCGATGTGGGCCACTTGAAAAGCCACTTCGTCTACAATAGGGTCCTCTGCTTCCACAATCAAGGAGGCAAATGTGTTCACTATGCTGTCTGTTAACACCGCGTGTCGTTCCGGCTTAAATTTTTTCAACGCTGGATACAGTTCCTTAATCCGGGCAAAGGTATCCTGAAGATCCCATTTTAGCCATACAGGTGCCTTTTCTATAGCCTGTTTGGCCAAATCAGTGAGGTTATCGAGAGGCGCAGTGACGCTCAGGGAATCAACGTTGGCATCCAAGGAGATAACTACTCTTTGACCAGGAGGGATAAGGGTCTGAAAACTTAACGAGTCTACCAACGCCCATTCAGCTGCAGATTCAGCTTTTGCTGTTGAGATAGCGAAGGAGTTAACTACAAGGGCAATACATCCCAGAAAGGCCGTAGTTGGCCTCATTTGGCTCTCCTTTCTTATTCACAATGCTCTCCCCGGAAATCGGTGAGAGACCGGGTTACTTGACAACCACCAGTTTTCTGCCCCGGGCAAAATTTCCAGTAACCAAACGGTAGATGTAGACACCAGACGCCACATCGCGGCCAAAGCTGTCTTTGCCATCCCAGCGAACGCTGTAGCGCCCCGGCTGTTGAGAAACGCGAATAAGAGAGTCGACAAGCCGGCCAGTGACGTCGTAGATGTTCAAAGAGATAGAAGCAGGGGAAAAGATCTGATAGTCAATAGCTGTCCATTTTGAGACCGGATTGGGATAACACCGGAAAAGCATAGGCTTAAGAGGACAAGGTACAGAGGAATGTGAGTTTTTCCCTACAGTGGTGAAGACTACCTCTCTTTGCTCCCCTTTCTTTAAAGGGGGATCACCCCGCTTCCATACATAAAACAGAACGAAGTTATCTGTCACGACTGCCCGATATGCATCGGTATACTCAATCTGTTGGTCTTCCACCCTGAAGGGCAATATCACTATCGGGTGCCGGTTTCCCCACTTTCCTCTGAATCCGGGGGTACCCTCCTCGTTCATGGTTATCTTCACCTTAACTGTATCCCTCTGTATTCCAGGGGTCACAGTGATTTCGCTCTTGTAAAGAGGGTCTCTTACTGGTTCTATCCTTACATCCAGAGCAGGGTCACCGTACAGGGCACCAGAGTCTTTGTCCTCCGGGGTTGAACCTGGAGTATGATTTTCCAGGTCAAAGAGTATGGCCTGGTTGCTGAGAAAGAAGGCCTCTGGCCAGGTACACTGGTTCTGGACGAAGAAGTATGCCGCCGTACCCCCAAGCTGGTAGCTATTGCGTCCTTCAGGTGTTACATATCCGGTATACATACACGCTCCCCCGCTGTGTATCCAGGCCAAAACCATAGAATTCATATCACGGATCTTTCCGATATAACAGTTGCCCAGCCCGAAATATATCTTTGGATTCGTGGAGGTTATGTTTATGTCGTCACCTTCGTATGGGTCACCGTATACTTGTCCTGCCCTTGAGCGAAAGAATCCCTCTCGGTCCGCTTTAGGGTAGTGAAGCTGCCATCTGTCCACGAATCCGTGGCCGCTGGTGATGAAGATGTCATACTGGTTGCTGTTTAGCTTCTCCACCAAGAAGAGAGTGCGGTCGGTTGGACATTTCAGGGTGTCTACAATATTACCATCCGGGTATTTAACCCACATTTTGTTGTGTTCACCCTCAGAGGTTGCTATGCCCTCTCGAACATAAGGAAGCCATCCAGCGCTGGTGCCAGCTAATACCTTACGCACTCGAAATCCGGAGATACTCACAATCCTCAAGGCATCCTGGGGAGTATAGCCCGTCACAATCCCCCAGATCGCATCCCCATAAGCATCATCGTCAAGCTCTCTGGTAAGCCGATTTATAGATTCAACCACCCAGGATTTCGCATCCAGCGGCTTGAGCACGAAACAGATATACTTGGGAAACATCTCCCTTAGGCCATCTAATATCACATCCATCTG
>MVCY01000043.1:1328-7878 GCA_002049985.1 Candidatus Latescibacteria bacterium 4484_181 | reverse complement strand
AAATCCATGATGGGAACGATATTCCGCCCAACTCGAGGCAGAATCTGGGGAGGGTTGTTTTTGAGCCTTTTGAATCTGCCCCGGTGCAGGAAGCAGGGTTACTTCTGCCCTCAGCGGCCAATAACTGGTGACTGGTGTAGAAGGAGAAATAGACTTGAATCTCAAGGGCAAAAGAGTGACCGTGATGGGGTTGGAGGAGTGGGAGCGACAAGATTTTTGGTGAAGAAGGGGGCTGAGGTCACCGTCACCGACCTGCGGGACAGAGAGGCGCTTCGGGAGTCAGTAGATGCCTTAGCTGGTCTGCCGGTGAGACTGAAACTGGGGGGACACGACAGGAGAGATTTCCAGGAGGCGGAGTTGATTGTGGTCAACCCCGCCGTGCCCAGAGAGTCCCCTTTCCTGAAGATCGCCCAGGAGAACGGTGTGCCAATTGACACGGAGATGAACCTGTTTTTCCGCCTCTGTCGGGCGCCTATAATCGGGATAACCGGGACCAATGGCAAGACCACCACCACCGCCTTAGTCGGCGACATCCTCCGCAGAGTCAACCCCCAGACGGTTGTTGGAGGAAATATCGGGGGCTCTCTTCTGGATCAGATTGACCAGATTCAACCTGACACCCCGGTGGTGGTGGAGCTTTCCAGCTTCCAGTTAGAGTACCTCCGGAATACAGGTATAAGCCCACATATAGCAGTGGTAACCAACCTCACCGCCAACCACCTTGACCGTCACCGGACGATGGAAAACTACATTGAGGCCAAGAAAGGGATAATTGCTCACCAAGGGTCTGGGGATACAGCTGTGCTGAACTACGACGATTCCATTGTAAGAGGTTGGAAGCAAGAGTGCAGGGGCAAGGTGTGGTTCTTTAGCCTGAGGGAGAGGCTCGACCAGGGTGCATTTGTCCAAGGGGAAAAGATTGTTTTGAACCAAGGGGACCACGAGACTGAGATCTGTGGGGTCGGGCAACTGCTTCTGCCTGGCAGACACAATCTGCAAAATGCCCTGGCCTCAGCCACAGCCGCTTGGTTGGCAGGGGCTCCCCCAGAGGCTATTCGAGAGACATTCCAGAGCTTCCAGGGTGTGGAACACCGGTTAGAATTTGTGAGAGAACTGGGCGGGGTGAAATATTACAACGACTCCATTGCCACCACCCCTGAATCTACTTTAGCGGCTCTGAACTGTTTTCCAGAAGAGATCACCCTTATAGCGGGAGGATCAGATAAGGGCTTACAGTTCGAAGAGTTAGCAGAAGCAATTGCTGCACGGGTCAAGATTCTCATCCTGATTGGCACCACCGCAGAGAAGATCGGCAGCTTGGTGGAGAGAGAAAAAGACCGGCTGGAAAGCAAGGTGATTCTGCACCACTGTTCTTCTCTTGCTCAAGCGGTATTAAAGGCCCAAAAAGAGACTGCAAAAGGTGGGGTGGTATTACTGTCACCTGCCTGTGCCAGCTATGATATGTTTAGAAATTTTAGACAGAGAGGAGAGATGTTCAAGAAACTGGTTTGGGAGCTGTAACAGGGATTTCGAAGGTGCTTCAGAGTGAAAAGACTGGTTATTGGTAATTGGTGACTGGTTCAGCACTCACCAGTAACCGGTCACCAATTTTCCAGATTTAGGCTTTAGCCTGCTGGATAGGACGATATCTCAGAGGCTTAAACCGAATTCCAGACTCTACCGATGGGATAAGTTGCGAGGGGGCACCCAAGAGAAACTCTCCTTTTTTAATCCACTCCTTCAGAATCTCGGCGATCTCTCTTGCCTTGGGATAACTGGAGAGGGAAGAGGTGGGGACCTTTTTCCCCTTTATGGTGATATTCCCTTGTTTTAAGGACTTGTAATCCACCTCACCCACAACCTCTGGTCTATTATTGGGGTAGGCCTCAGAGTAATCAACTATTGGGGCCGATATCTCTTCGTCTTTGACAGCGGTGAAGCGGACGATCTCTTCGTCTAAAATTGGAATGGGGATACCCAGTCCTACCATCAGCGATGCTCCATATCCCAGCATACTTATGCCGACCAGCCATTTCGGGCTCATCTGTTTCAGATCTCCTATGACGGCCAAAGTACCTGCCCCGGTTTTAACCACGCCATTTTCTCCCCTGGGAACACTGGGATTATGTTGAGTCCCGTGCCAGCAGACATAACCTACCCCACCCCCTAAGAAGATTCTGGTCCCAATGCCCACAGTTCTGTAATAGGGGTCGTTCAGCAGAGGGCTGAGCTGACCGGCACTACAATAAGTGGCGTTTCCTAAGTTGGGTTTGAGGATGCCCATATAGGTGTAGATGGTTTTGTCCGAAAGGTTTACTGCCACATTGTAATTCTGGCAGGCATTTCTGGGGTTCAGCAGGATGGCTTCGTTCAAATTCTTGATGTTGACCCATGTCTCCAGTTGTTTCCTGGGGTAGCAATCAGTACCGTAGCCGATAGCCTTGAGCCGAATGTCTTTGCCTCCGACTAACTCCTGAATCACATGGCCACCGCCATAGAGGAACTCCCCCGGATAATATGTGTTCAATGGATCATGTTCTGGTACGGCTGTAGCCCCCAAGTAGAGGTCTACAGCGGCTAAGCCAGCATAGGCTGGGATGTCGTTCAGCCAGGCCTGGTGAATATTAATCCTGGGCGCCGAATGTCCGATATTTATGAGCACTCCAGAGGAGCACATCGGCGCGAAAGTTCCTGTAGTAACCACATCCACCTGTTGGGCGGCTTTTCGGGTTCCTTCCTGTTCAACAATGTCGATGATCTCCTCGGCAGTAACCACTACTGCTTGGCCCCGCTTTATCTTTTCGTTTATTTCAGCATAGGTCTTGGCCATCTATTTGCCCTCCAGAGAGTAATCCCGGTTGTCTTGGTAAAGCATCCTTCAAAAACAATACAACTTTAAGGATGTTTTGTCAAGGGGGAAAACCCTATTTTTGTGCCTCACAGACATGGGTTTTCCCTTCGAGTTGAAGGTAAGATTCTGTATTGTTGATATTTAGATTAAGTAATTCAGATTGTGGAGTTTCTAGAGAGGAACATATGTGGGGTAGATGTGCACTGCTGGCGAGATGGTTGGATCGGTGAGGTCGTGGTGAAGGGGTCAATGGTCTTGGATCACGAGGCAGCTGGACTGATCGGACAGACCACTGTAAATATATGATTGCGGCAAAGGGAATAGTCGATGTGTACCCCTGGTGACTTGGCGGTTTTCTTCATAACCGGTGCTTTTCGAGTTCTAACTTTCTATTGACAAATCTCTCTCTGTTTCTTATACTATATTTTTACACAGACTGATTAACTGAAGGTAAGTGTTAAACTACAGGAGCCGAATCCATTGCTTAAAAAATTAAGAGATGCTCTGAAGAAGACCCGCACTGGTGTGGTGAAAAAGCTTTCAGCGGTGGTGAGCAGACACCCGAGGGCAGACGAGGCAATGCTGGAGGAGCTGGAGGAGGTGCTCATCGGAGCAGACATCGGAGTGGAAACCAGCGAAAAGATCATTCGGGGACTTCGGGAGTCGATTCGACGGGAGGCTGTAAGTGATTCAGGAGGGATAAAAGAGCTCCTGAAGCAGCAGGTCTTGGCCGTCTGGGACGGCTCTATGCCGGTGACGATGGAGTTTACCAAGCCCGAGGGCCGCCCCTATGTGATTATGGTTGTGGGAGTCAACGGCACAGGCAAGACCACGATGATCGGCAAATTAGCTAAGCGGTTCGGGGAGCAAGGCAGGAGGGTCGTCTTGGCTGCGGCTGACACCTTTCGGGCGGCGGCCATCGAACAGTTGGCAATATGGGCCGAGCGGACCGGAGCGGAACTGGTGAAACATCAACCTGGAGCCGACCCTGCTTCAGTAGTCTTTGATGCTTTCTGTGCTGCCCAGGCCAGAGGGGCAGATCTGCTCATCATTGACACTGCTGGCAGATTCCACACTAAGGTCAATCTCATGGAGCAGCTTAAGAAGATAAAAAGGGTGCTTCAGAAACGGGCAGAAGGTACTCCTGATGAAACAATCCTGGTGTTGGATGCAACCACCGGACAGAACGCCATCGCCCAGGCAGATTACTTTAACCAGGCCATCGGAGTGAGCGGAATCGCCTTGGCCAAACTGGACGGAACAGCAAAAGGAGGTGTTGTTGTCGCGATTAAAGATAGTCTGAACATCCCCATCAAAATGGTCGGAATTGGAGAAGGGGCCGACGATTTGAAGGAGTTTGATTCATCAGAATTCGTGGATGCGTTATTTGCTGAGGAGTAGAAATGGTTGTCAAGATTGCATCTAAATTATCTTTGAAGGTATCACAGGTAGAGAAAGCAGTAGAGCTTTTAGAGGCAGGAAACACCGTGCCCTTTATTGCCCGGTATCGGAGAGAGGCAACTGGGGAGTTGAATGAGGAACAGCTCCGTGAAATTCAGCGCAGTCTGAATGCTGTGAAAGCCTTAGACCGGAGGAAGAAGGAGCTTATCGAACTTCTCAGCCGCCAGGGGACGCTTTCCCCCCAGGTAGAAGAGAAGATTGAGAATGCTTTAACCATCCCTGAAATTGAGGACTTATACTTGGCATTGAAGACATCAGAGCTTACCAGGGCAGGATTGGCAAGGCAACTGGGCTTGCAGCCACTGGCAGAGCTGATGTTGGCTCAGGAGATAACACAAGGCTCACCTGAGGATTACGCCTTACAATACGTGAAGACGGAAGGGGATTTACTCACTGCCGAAGCCGTGTTGGCGTCAGCCAGGGATATTGTCGCCCAGCATCTTTCGCAAGACCTTGAGGTGAGGGAGATAGTGAGGAGACTCACCTCTCAGAAGGGAGTGCTTGTTACCCAGGCCAGAGGGCAGTTTCTGCGGGGTGAATTCGAGATGTACTACCACTACAGCGAAGCGCTGTGGAAGATTCCCCCTTATCGAGTTCTGGCCATAAACCGAGGCGAAAAGGAAAAGGTTCTTAAGGTATCGATAAACGCCCCAGAAGAAGAGATACTGAAGAGAATAGAGGCTCACGTGGTGAAGAATAGAGAGACGATCTTTCTCGATGAGCTGAAGAGGGCCATAAAAGAAGCTTACCAGAGGCTGATTGCCCCATCTATTGAACGGCAGTTGAGGAGAGAACTGACAGAGAGGGCTGAAGAGCACTTTATTTCCATGTATTGCAGAAACCTAAGAAGCCAACTATTGAGAGCACCCCTTAAAGGCAAAATAATACTGGGCATAGGTTCTGGAGTTAAGACTGCCACCAGAGCGGCGGTGATCGGACAAGCAGGGGAATATGTAGGAGGATTGGTGCTTGATTTACAAGATCAGTGGGAACAGGCAATAAGTGACTTGTTAGATCTTATAGAGAGAGAGAATGTGGATGTGATTGCCCTGGGCAATGGGACTGCTGTCGAGCAGACGGAGAGACTGGTGGCTGAAGTTCTATCACGCTCGAATAGGAAGCTCTCCTATGCCGTGGTAGAAGAGGACGGGTCTTCTGCCTATTCATTCTCTGAGGCGGCCCAGGAGGAGTTCCCCGAACTGGATGCGGGACTACGAGGCAGCATCTTCATCGCCCGCCGGCTCCAGGATCCGTTGAGAGAGTTGGTCAAGATTGACCCTAAGTTCATAAGAATTGGAATCTACCAACAAGAGATAGATCAACAGCGGCTGAACGATGAGCTCTCCTTTGTCGTCCAGTCCTGTGTCAGCCAGGTGGGTGTTGACCTAAATACCGCCTCAGTCTTTCTGCTCAGGTATGTTCCTGGACTATCACTGGTATTGGCCAAACAGATCGTTCGCTATCGGGAAGAACACGGCGTATTCCAGAACCGGGAGGAGCTGAAAAAGGTCGAAGGCTTGGGAGATAAAGAATTTCTGCAATGTGCTGGCTTCCTGCGGATTGAAGGTGGCTCTAACCCCTTGGATAATACCTCTATTCACCCGGAGCTATACGACACTGTCCATCAATTTCTGGAGCGATGGGGAAGCGGTAGTGACAATTTGTCCGAGAGTGTGAAAGCTGTGTCAGTTGTGCTGCGAACCGAGGTGCTCCGGTTGGAGGATCTTAAAGAGGGGATGATGCTTAGGGGAAGGGTGAAGACTGTTGCTCCCTTTGGGGTTTTTGTAGATATCGGAATGAGGAAGAGCGGTCTCGTGCATATTTCTCAGCTCAGCAACAAATTCATAAAAGATCCCTTTGGTCTATGGCAAAGCGTGATTATTATGAGGTTTTAGGGATAAACAGAGACGCTACTGAGGAGGAGATTAAGAAGGCCTATCGCCGGCAGGCTATGCGGTACCATCCGGACCGGAATCCCGGGGATAAAGAGGCCGAGGAGAAGTTTAAGGAAGCAGCCGAGGCCTACGAGGTGCTTATTGACCCTCAGAAACGAGCCGCTTACGACAGATTTGGACATGAGGGAGTCCGTGACACCTTTAGCAGCGGCGGGTTCCAGTGGTCGGATTTCAGCCATGCCACCGATTTTGAGGATATCTTCGAGAGTCTCTTCGGTGAGGGTTTCTTTGGTGATATATTTGGCAGGAGGACCAGAACGAGAGAGGCAGGTGCACGGAGAGG
>MVCY01000043.1:0-1317 GCA_002049985.1 Candidatus Latescibacteria bacterium 4484_181 | reverse complement strand
GAAGAGATAGCCACCGGGGCGGAGAAGAAGATTCGGCTCAAAAGATTCCAGCGATGTGAAGTCTGCGGGGGGACGGGATCCCGCAGCGGTGCTGCCCAAACCTGTCCTCTCTGCCACGGCACTGGCGAGGTGAGGCAAAGTTCCAGGTCTATCTTCGGACAGTTTGTCAACATCACCACCTGTCCCCGGTGTGGAGGAGAAGGCAGGGTGGTGACCGAACCCTGCCGCAATTGTGGTGGCCAGGGGAAGGTTCCCCCAGGTGTGGGAAATGGTAATTATATCCCGCTGAGAGGCCAGGGTGATGTGGGGCCCCACGGTGGTCCTGCTGGTGATCTGCTTATCTTCATAGAGGAACTACCTCACCCTCACTTTGCCAGACATGGCGATGATGTTATCTATGAACTTCCAATAAGTTTTCCCCAGGCAGCTATGGGGGATGAAGTGGAGGTACCCACCCTCTACGGAAAGGTCCTCATGAGAGTTCCCCCTGGCACTCAGTCAGGGAAGGTGTTCCGGCTTCGTGGAAAGGGACTGCCCAGGGCTGATGGCTATGGAAGGGGTGACCAATTGGTACGCCTCCATGTATGGGTTCCTACAAGACTTAACAGAGAAGAGAAAAGACTGCTGGAAGAATTATCGACAAGCGAAATTATCGACAAGCGAGAATATTAATCCACCCAGAGGCGGGAAAGATTTCTCGAAGTAACCTCCTGCAAACCGGAGAATACCTATCATAAAGATCGGTGCTCCTAACGATACCTCAATTACCACCTGAGGGAATACCAATGTGAACCTTTATCCTATGCCAGACAAGAGATTTACTTGCCAATAACGCGGACAAGAGCATATTATCCACACCAAGGACATAGTGAGGCGGACAAGAGCATATTATCCACACCAAGGACATAGTGAGTGAAAAAGGAGCGGTTATTTTCCTACCCGCGTTTTTGTCAAATATAGTCGAGGGAAAGAAATCTTGATTCTAAACGACACGCGACTTATGAGGTAGCAGGAAAAAGATGCGCAGAGGTTCTCAGGGGAAATATAAGACATTTTCCCTAATCCTTTATCCTGAAGGAAGCAAGAGGGTATATGTAGAAGGGAGATATTTGCCCGAAATCGCTAAACAGCTGCAAGGTAAGAGCGCCCTTCTTACTGTGGGGGCGGGCAGGATCAACGTCATGGTGGGGCGGGCAGGATCAACGTCATGGTCAGTGTTCATATTTATGAACAATTAAACAGCCTTTCCTCCGATGAAGTGGAGAGAGAATTGTCGCGCCAGCATATTGACGACGAAGAGGATAGGAAATCCTAGGG
>MVCY01000042.1 GCA_002049985.1 Candidatus Latescibacteria bacterium 4484_181 | reverse complement strand
CCCTTTTTGAAGCACCTGTAGCCGAACTCTATGTCCTCTGCGCCCCAACTGCTGAAATCCTCATCAAACATCCCCACCTTTTCGATATCTCTTTTCCTAACAGACATCGACCCTCCCCAGGAGAACCTCCAGGGGGCAGGGAGTGATGAGAGGTCGTCGTTGACCTTTCGATATACTGTCTCCCGCAGATCCCAGAGGGTCCGATTTTTCCTCAACACTTCTGTGCTTTGAGTGATATCTTCAAAATTGATAAGACGCAAGAGAGAGTCCTTTTCCACTCTGGGCCCGAATCCGTAGATGTATCCCAGAACGAGTATTGGAACGTCAGAACCGAAATGGCTGCCCACGTGCTCTGCCACATATTCTGGACACACCACAATGTCAGAGTCCAGGAAGATGACCACCTCTCCATGGGCGTTCTCTATGCCGATATTGCGGGCTCGGCTCAGTCTGTAGCCCTCGTCCCTCTGATAGAAATACCGGAAGGGGGGAAGTCCCTCAGACTCAGAAAGGAGTGTGCCTGCCCGGCGGTAAACAGGCAGGATGGTTACCTTATCTGTTCTTCCCCCTCCTTCTCCTCAATATGACGTACGATAGATCCTACAGTTCCGAACGTATCCAATGACATATCTCTGTCGTCGATACAGATCTCAAATTCCTTCTCCAGGGCCACCACCAGTTGCACCATCCCCAGCGAGTCGATCCCCAGGTCACGAGTTAGGTCATCTTCGGCCCTGAGCCTGGTGGGGCTCCTTTTTACAGGCATTTGACCGACGATGAGTTGTTTCACCCTTTGTTCAACTTTACTGTTTCTCATGCTTTCTCAGCCCACTACAAGTTCCATAGATAGGAGAGCTTGGCTATGATAATCCTGTCGGCCAGTTTCATATCCTCACCCCGTTGCTCGTTGTAGGCCAGATAGAGTCGACTCATCGGGCGGTAGGCCCAACTGAAGAGGAAGTTGAGGGCATACTGCTTGGCTGTGGGATTGAGCGGCAGAAAAGCTCTCAGAAAGATATCCTTCCTGGGAAGATAGGTTACCCTGAGGTTTTCAACATGTTTAACCTCATCCAATTTTCCTGAGGGGTAATACTCCCAGACTACCCTTCCGTTCAAATCGAGGGCGAGGTTGCCACTGGGGTTAGTGTCTACCCAGAGATAGACCATTTTTATCTTCCCGAAGTAGTCATCGGCCCAATCGTAATGATCCTCTATTTGGGCTCCTATTTTCCCCTCCCGGATGAAGGCCTTCCCGCTCACTTTGTACCAGGCACTGAAGGTTTCTCCCCGGTAGCCCTTACCATGCCACCGGAAGTACCAATCCTCCGTTGATAAAGAATCTATCTGTGAAATGGCCAAGCCATAGCGAGGCTTTCCAGTCCTCCTTCTTTATGCCTGGATTAAAGCTTCTGGCCAGATTCAGGCTCAGGCTACTGTTCCCTGGACGGAGGCCCAGCTCTAATCCCACGGCCCGGCTCCACTGATCCTTAGTCTTCTGCTTTGCCACGCCGACGATGCCCAGCGAGGAGTTTTCAAGGATGTCTCTCTTGAGGCCAATGACCCCGTAGGTTGGATCGGGACCCTCTTCTTCATCCACGGCCCCTAACAGTCCCAGGCTCCAGCCCTCGGAGGTGCCGGTGAGCTTAACCCCGAATCTGGGGTCGGCTATCCGGCGGCTGTAAAAGAGGTTCATCGGAGTGAAAAGCTCGCTTCTCTCCAAAAAGAAGGGGCGTTTCTCCTCGTAGAAAAGCTCGAAGCGGGTGAGATTTATCCTCTCCTCATCGGCCTCAATGTGGCAGAAGTCAGGGTTTAAGGTGACGTCCAGGGTGAAATCTGAGGTGATCCCGTACTTGAGGTTCAGACCTGTATCTGCCTTCCAGTTGTCAGTTTTCCTCTCATACTTGGTCGTACCATAAGGCAGGAGTTTTATATGCAGGCCCGGGGTTATATCCTCCAGGCCTATGAGGGTTCCGGCCTTAGACACCTTGAGCATCGAGCCATCGTCTCTGCTTATGAACGACCAGTGGGAGTCCTCCCTCTTTGAGGACTGGTAGCGGTGGAGATTTATGCCCCAGAGCTGACTCCGTTTCCGGGAGAACCTCACAGTCTTAAAGGGGATAGCCAGCTCTGCTGTCCAACCCTCGTCGGTGATCTGGGCAGCAGAATACCAAAGCCCGTCCCAGGCCAGGTCTATGCCTCCCCAGCCTCGGCTGCCGTCTTCGGCCGAGCGGTAATCCCTCTGCACTCCCTTGGGGTTAACCGCAAAGCCGTAGCAGTTCTGCTGGTCGCCGAATGTGTCCAGCACAACGCCCACCACATCTCCAGGCCAGAAATTGGAGTCTCTGGGCACCAGCCGCGCCACAATCTTATCGGGACGGGAGTCCAGGCATTCGATGCCGATGTAGAGGTTCTCCTGGTCATAGACCACCCTGAAGGAGGTCTGCTCGGTGGCCGGTTTGCCCTCGTCCGGGTCCATCTGGATGAAGCCGGAAGCAGGTCGAGCCAGCTTCCAGCAGGGGTCATCCAACCTCCCATCTATTTTAGGAGGCTGTTGAACCCTGACGGCGGTCACCTGTCTGGGGGCGGCGGATCCGGAGGAAAAGGCTATCAAAGATGCAAGCAGAAGGGCCGAGGAAGATATCTGTCTCCATGCCATAGTTTACCTCCTTTCCGAGTATCAGTAAATGCTTAGTGTCCCTCTCTGTTGCACGATACGGTTCGACCAGAGGAAGACGGCCATACCAATGAGGAGGTAGAGCATCGAATTCAAGAAGAGCAAGAACAGTTTGTCCCCCATCTGGGACAAAGCCTCGCCTCTGATAATGAGCGCCCTTATCATGTCCAGCCCCTGGGTAAGAGGCAAGATCCTGGAAACCGGCTGTAACCACGGCGGCAATTTCTCTAACGGAACAATCACCCCGCAGAAGAAGAAGAAGAACCATTGCAGGAGTTCTCTTGCTTGACCGGCTCTTTTGTGAACAAGTACAATCCCTGCGAGAATATAGCCAAATCCGTATAATCCGATTATGGTCAATCCCCATATCAAAAGAGAGGGCAAAATAGGGATACTTACTTTAATTCCTGTAGTTAAAATGACGGCCAACATAATGGGTATAACCTGTAACGACCCACTGATCACGTCTGCTGCGGATTTACACGCTAAGATATACAGCGGGCTCACCGGGGCTAAGTACACCTGCTCCAGACAGCCCCGGGTGGCCATACCTGCAAGTTGATCGCCCATGGAATTGAGGCCACCTGCCGCATACATCCACAGAAGATAACCTAACATCAGTTCAGCCGGGCCACTTCCCAGATCGGGTCCTCTTCCAAAAGATTTTATACCCAAGTAGATCCCCATAAAGAGGATATAGTTTATCAGCACGAACATAATAGTGTTCAGTAGGTATCGCCTTTGCATGATTAGCTCTCTCTTTATTTCTGCGCCAAGAAAAACCAATCTGCCGATCATATTCATTAGTCCTCCCTGATGATCTTAAGGAATATATTCTCCAAACTTGGATTGTCCTTTCGTACGAAAAGAATATTTGAAGCCCGAGTGGTTGCTAACAGCTTCAAAACAGTCCAGAGCGCCTCTTCATCCTCAACGATTATGGTGGTGGAACCACCATCCTGTTCTACAAATCTTGTCTTGGGCAATCGCATTAATTTCTCCCGGTCATTAGGATTCATCCCCTGATTGTCTAAGCAAACTTTATAGTGGGGCGTAGAGAAGCGGTCTATCAGACCTGCCACTCTATCTTCTACGACTGTCTTCCCTTCCTTAATTATAGCTATTCGATCACACAGTTCTTGTGCCACATTCATCTGGTGGGTTGTTAACAGAACGCTCTTGCCGAACTTGTGGGAGAGTTCTTTGATCCGGTTCTTGATCAGACGAAAGGATTCCACATCTAATCCTAATATTGGTTCGTCTAAAAGAAGTACCGGGGGATCGGCTAACATGGCCACTCCAATGGCAACCTTTTGTTGCATCCCACGGGACAAAGTTCCCACTAGGTTATGTTGTTGCTGCTTTAGATCAAGGAATTCAAGTAAATCATCTATCCGTTTTTTCAGCCCCTTACCATAAAGGAAGTGAAGATTGCCGAAGTATGCCAAATTCTCTCTTGCAGAGAGCCGCCACTCAAGGTTTCTGTTACCTTCCAATACAACACCTATCTGCTTGTGGACCCGCTTGGTTTGGAGAGAATCATGTCCGTTAACAAAGATCTTACCTCCGGATGGGCGTATTAGGCCGCATATCATCTTGACAATAGTGGTCTTCCCCGCTCCATTTGGACCAAGGAGCCCGAAGATTTCGCCTTTTTTAATCTGGAAACTCACCTTATTAACTGCTATTATTTCTTTATTTGCTCGCGTCTTAAAGATCTTGCTCACCTTTTGAATTGAAACTAACGGCTCCATGAATTCACTCCTGCATCTGTTTGAACAATTTATTTATTGAATCATACTCAAACTTATTAGTTATCTTGGGGAGCTTGACTACAGAGCGACGGCCATTGGTGCTCTTAGTAACTACCGCAATAGTGTCAACAGGGATAGGCTCTGCCTCATTCTTACTCCATACCCGCGAAAGTAGATAAGGTCCATCCAACAAAACGCTGGCATGCTCTTGCTCGGGTATCCGCTCCCTTACCTTGGTAAATATTCTCCTTTCCGCTTCGTCGTCTCCCTGTGAATAGCTGTGCATCGTAGCTTTTCGTAGATGACTGTGCATAAGTATTAGTGAAGAATTCAACCGTTTGCAACTCTTAATAACATAGATAATGAATCGAGGATCAATAAGTACAAGATAATCTTTCTGTACGAGTATAGCATCCGAAGGCACGGGTAATACAGATTGTATCAGAAAGCCTACTTCATTAGATCGTTTCCTTGTCTTGGCCAAACAAAAAGCAACTTGTTCAAGGCCTTGCGCATGAGTCAGATGTTCAATCGCTTCTTGAAACTGTTGTAACGTGAAGACGATTTCGTATGTTGTGTTTCCAAGAGAGATTGACCAATCATTAACGCATTCACTCTTCATTTGGGACATTTTGTCTTTTTGAAAGTGGTGATCTCAAAGACCTCATCAGCAACTTTACGAGTATTTACAAGGAATTTTTGCCATTTATCTTGATTCATTCGTATATCACCTATCGTTGTCAAAAGACTTTCTATCAGAGTTTGCTGTGATGAGCAGTGCCCGGGACTGCAAGGACGAATATCCCTTTTCAATTCATAAGCTTCTGCTAGGCATGCCTTGCACAAATGTCGTAGCCAACAATCTTGACATGCGGGATCATAGCTCTTTCTATTTTTCAAAAACCGCTCTCGTATTTCTATAAACCGAGGGCTTCCGAACCCCTCGCCGGGATTAAAAATGTTACCCATATAAAAAGGGCTATCTTCCCATATGAAACGATAACAAGGGTAAATATTACCATTTGGGGTTATGGATATCGTGTCCAGTCCAGCAGGGCAGTGATAATCAGCAGAAGACTTATTAACCAATGCCAATATAGGACTGAAACTCAGGATCTCTATTCGGTCAGGCCGTTTATCACTTGCAAGAGTTCTTATCGTTCGACATATGGTATTAACTCGAAAAGAATAAAGGTCTTTAGAGGATAGAATACTAAGGGAATGTTCAGGAGCTATGATGACAGGAGAGATAAAAGAGCATGGAATACCAAATTCCTCAAGGAAGAATTTGCTTAGCTTTTCATAATCATAGTTGTTATCAACATGGTTGCGAGTGTAAGTGGCTTCTATTGCTGCTGGCTGTCCGGTCTTTTCCTTAAGCTTCCGAATATTTCGGGCAACTGTAGAAAAAGTCCCTTGTCCATTTGGGTAAATTCGTTGTTGGTCATTGATATATGCTGGGCCGTCTAAGCTTGCTGTAATACTAATCTTATACTCATTAACCAATTCTATAAATTTAGAAGAAAGGGTAGTTAAGTTCGTAATTATGCTGAAATTTGGCAGTCTATTTATCCTATGGGTGATTAAAAGATCGTTGGTGTATTTACATGCAGCTTCAATGCTATCCACGTCTAACAGAGGTTCTCCCCCGAAAAACATAATGTCATTGATTTGTGAGTAATAAGAATATGCCTGCTCCAAGATTGCTACAGTACTTTCCTTATTCATCACTAAGCGCTTTAATCCATAACTCCCGTGAGTTGCATAACAGTATTTACACCGAAGATTGCAATCGGTATTCATCAAGATCAATCTGCCGAGGGTTCGGTCTTCATCTCTTTTGACCCAAATAAGAGGCTTGTCACTCCTATAGGTCACCTCTTTAATTCGTGAAATTAAGGAACATACACTATCTTTGGAAGTGTTGAATTGATTGGCAATAGATAACAAAGACTCCCCCCTAATATACATTCTTAGAGCATTGGCAGTCTTATTGTCTACTGCAAATAAAGTAAGAGATGGATGGTGGAATATGACGCTTGTCTTGCCTTCACCTTCAATAATCCTTATTTCTTTTTTAAAGTCCACTATAAATACCTCCTCGTGACCATCTGTTGTTTCTGGCGGCTCCTGAATCTGACCCTTGGAACAACGTTTAGACTAAGAGACCCTGCTTGCCTGATATAGGTGTTCTGGGCACTCTTAATTACCTGCATATAGTCATTAGCAGCAACCACAGTTATAGCCGCCACAATGCCATTGCAACGGATAAAGTAGGTCGCCTATCTCCTGGAGTTCTCTAAAATTGAGCTCCTCCGGGGCCCAATCTTCAGTCTTGACCTGTAGCTTTTGGGGCAACTTATCCTTTTGAGACATCCTTCTCCACCTCCTCTCTGTCATTTTTGGCCTGAACTGCCACGCCTGATCACTCAGGTAGGGGAAACTGTTAACAAATGACGTCATTTCAGACAGCAGGACTTCGCTCCTCAGCTAAGTGTTCATGTGGATTCCGTGCGGGTGAGTTCGTGAATCACCCCCACGTCCCATCGTCCGGAATCCTTACCTTATGGAGGATCTCGATGAGTAGCCAGTAATAGTTATCAACAACCACAACCACAACCCACGCCGGCGCAATGCCATTGCAGTGGGTAAAGCAGTTCATCGATATCCTGCAAGTCCTTAAGATTAAGTTCTTCCAGTACCCAATCTTGCTGCAAGTCCTTAAGATTAAGTTCTTCCAGTACCCAATCTTGAGCTCTAACCTGCACGTCTGGGGACGCTCTATCCTTTTGAGACATCCTTCTCACCTCCTCTCCTGTCATTTTTAGCCTAAAACTGCCAAGGGCTTGTTCTGTATGGAAGTATTACACGGACTGTTGAACCCATGTACAACCTATTATTAAGGTTAACGTTGTCTACCACCCCCACAAACGGCTATCATCAGCAACAACCGCAAATACCGCCAGCACAATGCCATTGTAAGGGGTAGAGCAGTTCCCCTACGTCTTGCAAGTCTTTAAAATCAAGCTCTTCTAATATCCAATCTTCAGCTCTGACCCGCATATCTGGGGACAGGCTATGTTTCCGAGACATCCTTTTCACCCCCTTTCCTAAGCCCTTGGCAATCCTAGGTTAGGACTAACCTTAGAGGGCATTGAAGATTAAGAATCGCACAAAACAGCTTTTCTCACCTTACCTGACCATGTCTTAGGGAGACTGGAAGAGAACTCGATCTGGTGAGGCACCTTGAAAGGCCCCAGGTGGGAATAGCAATACTCCAACACCTGGGTCTCGGTGGCTGAACAGCCATCTTTCAACACCACAAACGCTTTTGGCACCTCACTCCACACCTCGTCCGGCACACCAACCACAGCACAGTCCTGAACGTCAGGATGCCTTAACAGAACCTGCTCTATCTCCCCGGGGATCACCTTCTCCCCACCCTTCTTGATCACCTCCGACTTGCGGCCTAAGATGTATATGTAACCCTCCTGGTCAACTGTGGCCAGATCCCCTGTATGCAACCCTTCGGGCCTCAAGACCTGGGCCGTCTCCTTAGGCCTGCCCCAGTACCCCATCATTACATTCGGCCCCTTCACCACGATCTCTCCCACCTCGCCAGGCTTCACCTCCCGGCCGTCTTCATCAAGGAGACTCACCTCCACCCCGGGTATTGCTCTGCCAACGGAGTCTATCTTCCGCAACACATCTTTCGGATCCAGATAGGTGACCCTTGGAGAGGCCTCGGTTAGCCCATAGCAGAGATAAACCTCTATCCAGGGGAACACGGTCAGAAGCCTTCTCACCGTCTCCGGCGGCATGCGAGCCCCTGCAGCCATGATATATCTGAGGCTTCTCAGATCATAATCACCCAATCTGGAGGCCAAAAGCAGCATGGAGAAGGTGGTGGGCACACCTGAGAGGCCTGTGATGCCTTCATCCTGAATCAACCGCCAGATGAGGTTAGGGAATATCGGCTCGCTGGTCAGCACCATCTTTCCGCCGACCTTTATATGGGACAGCATCTGGGAGATGCCCGAGGAGTAATAGAGCGGAAGCACCACCACCGTGGAGTCCTCCCCGGTAAGCCTCAGGTACTCCACCACAGAGCCTGCGTTGGATACCGGGTTCCGGTGGCTTAACATCACGCCTTTAGGCCTGCCCGTGCTGCCGGAGGTGTAGACGATACAGGCCAGATCGGTCTCCTTTACTCTGCTTTCAAGATCACTGCCCCGCCGTTTAAGCGCGATGCTTTCCCTCCCCTCAAGGAGTGAGGCTAAGGGTATGACCTTTTTGCCTGACAGGGTCGGAGGGACCATTCTGCCGGCACAAAAGATGCATCTTACCGAGGGGACGGCAGTGATCACCCTGGAGAGGAGCCTTTCTTTCGACCCATGGGTTATCAGGACCACAGGTTCGCAGTCGTTCAGGATCACCCTCAGGGCCTCGAGGTCCAGGGAGCAGTTCAAAGGGACAACGACGCCCCCGGCCCTGGTGACCCCGAAGTAGGAGACCACATATTCGACCGAGGTGTCCAGCAG
>MVCY01000041.1 GCA_002049985.1 Candidatus Latescibacteria bacterium 4484_181 | reverse complement strand
GATTGGTCGGTTGGGCCGGTTCAACAAGGGGTCCGGACGGGCGGAAGGGCAATGCTGGTCTCTACCGCTCAACTACAATTCCCCCTTGTCCGCCAACAGCTCTACGGCCTTCTGTTTGCCGATGCAGGAAATGCCTGGAGATGGGCATCCAAGGCCAACCCCTTCCATCTCAAACGCTCGGTCGGGGTGGGCATGCGGGTGGTAGTGCCCATGATGGGTACAATAGGGCTCGACTTCGCCTATGGCTTTGACAACCCGAGCCACAAGTGGCGCTCCCATTTCCAGTTCGGGACAAGTTTTTAAATGGCAGATGAAATGTGAGACGGCCCTATAGTCGATATCTTGCTTATCGGTTTACCAGTCACCTTTTACCAACCAATCACTGGCAGTTGCGAAAGGAGGAAGGTTATGTCGTGGAGGAAGATCACTGTAATTGTTGCCGTTGCGGCTTTTTGCGTATTGGCGTCCACTACAATAGTTCACCCCAAGGAGTTGAAGATCGGCTATATCGATTCCGGGAGAATTCTGGCGGGGTCAAAGGCTTATGCTGAGGCCCAGAAGACGCTAGAGGAATTGAAGGCAGAGTGGCAGAAGCAAGCTGCCGCCAAAGAAGAAGAGATTAAAAAGCTCCAGGATGAATTGGACCGGCAGAGACTGCTCCTGAGCCCGGACACAGAGAGGAAAAAACAAGAGGAGATCAGGGCTAAGTATGAAGAGTATCGCAAGTTTGTTGACAGCATTCTCTCCCCCGAGACTGGAAAGTTGGCTCAAAAGACCCAAGAGTTGTCAAAACCTATCTATGACAAGATCAATGCCATCCTGGAGAGGATAGGGGAAGAAGAAGATTATGACATTATCTTTGACGCCTTCCCTCAAAACATCGTTTTTGCTAAACCAGAATACGACCTTACTGAGAAGGTGCTGGAGATGCTAAACAAAGAAGGAGAGTAGCAGCCACAGAGGGATTGGACCAATGCAAGTGAAGGCAGCCGAGATCGCGCAGAGGATTGGGGGGCAACTTTACGGCGATGGTGAGGTTTTAATCACAGACGTGGCGCCTGTGCAGGAGGCTGGGAAGGGAGATATTACCTTCGTTGCCCAGCGAAAGTACCAGAGGTTTCTGAAGTCGACCAAAGCCTCGGCAGTTATTCTCTCCCAGTACACCGAAGCTGTTGCCCCGGCGTGTATCGTCGTATCGAATCCATCTTCTGCCTTTTTGAAAGTGCTCCGCCTCTTTGAATCCCAGAAGCCTCAGCCTCCCAAAGGCGTTCACCCCTCTGTACTGGTAGGGAAGGGGTCGAAACTGGGGAAGGATATCTCTATCGGGCCCTACACAATTGTGGGCAGCCGGGTGGAGATAGAAGATCAGGTGATCATAGGCGCCAACGTGGTTATTGGCGACGACTGCCGGATAGGCAAGAGAAGTTTTATCCACCACCATGTCACCCTCTGTGAGAGAACAGAGATCGGCCAGAATGTGGTAATTCACCCGGGGGCAGTGATCGGCAGCGACGGGTTCGGATTCATAGAGGAAAATGGAAAACTGTGCCGGGTGCCTCAACTGGGCAAAGTGATAATTGAGGACGATGTAGAAATCGGCGCCAATACAACAATCGACCGGGCCACAATGGGTGCCACTCGTATAGGAAAAGGCACCAAAATCGATAACTTAGTACAGGTTGCTCACAATGTCACCGTGGGGCAGAATACAGTCATTGCTGCCCAGGTCGGCATCTCAGGAAGTACAATCATAGGGAACAATGTCAAAATCGGCGGCCAAGCCGGATTTGTCGACCACATTCAGGTGGGAGACCAAGCCAGTGTTGGCGCCCAGGCCGGGGTGACGAAGTCTATCCCCTCCGGCGCAGTTGTCTCCGGTTATCCCGCCCGCTCTCATATGACAACTAAGAGGGTGGAGGCTGCTCAAAGCAAGCTTCCAGCTCTTCTAAAAACTATCCGCGAGCAAGAGAGACGAATCAGCCAACTAGAGCAGAGTATGACAAACAAGACAAAAAAGGAGAAGTAATGTTTAAACACCAACAAACGATTGGAAAGGAAGTGTCCTGTTCCGGCACAGGCCTGCACACCGGCAACAGAACAACGGTGACCTTTAAGCCCGCCCCTATTAACACAGGCATCCGGTTTGTGAGAGTGGATCTGCCAGATCACCCCGTCATCCCAGCCGACATCGACCATGTCACCGACATCTCCAGAGGTACCACCCTGGGTATCAACGGAGTAGAGGTTCACACCGTGGAACACCTGCTGGCAGCAGTTGTTGGCCTGGGGATCGATAACGTGATTGTGGAGATCAACTCCAACGAACCACCCGTAGGGGACGGCAGCGCTGTGCACTTCGTCAATGCCCTGACTGAGGCAGGGTTTGTAGCACAGAACTCACCCAGAGATTATTTGGTGATCGAAGAAATGATTAGATATGACGATGTTAAGAAGAAAGGCATCGAACTTATGGTTCTCCCCTCAGACGAGTTCAGGATCACCTTTATGAGCCATCCGAAAAGATCTGCTATCGGGGCTCAGTACACCGTGATGTTCTCCTTAGAAGACGAGTTTGTCACTGAATATGCTCCTGCCCGCACCTTCGGGTTCCTCAGCGAGGTAGAGAAGCTGCGGGAACAGGGGTTGATCAAGGGAGGAAACCTCGAAAATGCCCTGGTCATTATCGACAAGCACGTAAATCAAAACGAGCTGGAATATCTCCGCAAGCTGTTTAACCTAAAAGAGACAGTCTCCTTCGGTAAAAACGGCATCGTTAACGGCACTCCTTTGCGTTTTCCAGACGAGTTTTGCAGGCATAAGACCCTAGACCTTATTGGTGATCTTGCCCTTTTAGGCAGCCCCATCAAAGGCCATGTGATGGCAGTCAATTCTGGACATGCCGCCAACATTGAACTGATAAAAAAAATCAGAAAGATATACCAGAAAAAAGAGATACGAAGTAAATACCAGAGTGTTAAGAGCAACGATTTCCTGTTTGACGTGAATGCAATACAATGGCGCAGGTGGGTGGGGTGTTGATGCTGAATACGGTAGATAACCCCCAGGATAAGTTGGTCTATTTTATGTCCATTGACAAGGCTAAATTTAGAAAACCTGTGGTGCCAGGCGACCAGATTCGATTTGAGCTGGAGATGATACAGTACCGCCGTAGAACCTGTAGGATGCAGGGCAAGGCCTTCGTTGACGGAGATCTGGTGGCAGAAGCTGAGTTAACGGCTATAATAGTGGATAGAGAGAAGAAAAAGAGAGACAAGCGTGCCAATTCATAGCTCTGCAGTTGTAGATCCAAGGGCTGAGCTATCCGAAGATGTCTCTGTAGGCCCCTTTTCTATAATAGAGGCCGGGGTGAAGATCGGCCCTGGTACAGTAGTAGGCCCCAATGTGTTTATCGCTAAGGGGACCAGCATCGGGCGAGGATGTTCGATCTGCCATGGGGCGGTGTTAGGTACCGACCCCCAAGATCTCAAGTATCGAGGGGAACAGACAACCCTGGAGATAGGCAACCACACAGTCATCCGAGAGTTCGCCTCCCTTAACCGGGGTACCAGTGCCCGACAGAAGACCGTTGTTGGTTCTGACTGTTTGATAATGACCTATGCCCATATCGCCCACGATTGCCTTATCGGCAATCATGTCATCATAGAGAACGCAGTTAATTTAAGCGGACATGTCACCGTAGAGGATTTCGCTATCATAGGGGGGCTGGTGCCCGTGCACCAGTTTGTTAAGATCGGGCAACACAGCTTCATCGGAGGAGGGTTCCGGGTGGTGAGTAAGGATGTCCCCCCCTTCATCAAAGCCGCCGGCGAGCCCCTTCGACCGGTTGGCCTCAACTTTGTAGGGCTCCGCAGACGGGGATTCTCCTCCCAGACCATAGGTATCCTGAAGAAGGCCTATCGAATCCTGTTCCGCTCCCACCTTAACACCTCTCAGGCAATTTCTAAAGATGTGGAACAGACAGGGGAGATCCGCATCCTGCTGGAGTTTATTCAAAACAGCCAGAGGGGCATCATTAAATAATGAAGCAGGTAAGATGCGCAATTACAAGAAATCAAAAAGGGCTTTGTGACCGTCGTCTCCAGGGGCGGTCATTTTTTTCCAGGGAGGGTAGGTTTTGGGCACCCTGAAGAACTCTGTTTTCCGGATGCGTGGTTATACCCCCATTCCATTGCTGGCGTTAATGCTCATATTGGCAGAGACGACACCCAAGAGGTTTATGGCCGGGACAGCTCTGGGCCTGGTAGGAGAGGCGGTCCGAATATGGTCAGTAAGCTATGCGGGGATGGAGACCCGCACCCGAAAAGTAGGCGCTCCCAGACTTGTCACAAGCGGCCCTTATGCCCATCTGAGAAATCCTATCTATCTGGGCAACTTCCTTCTGGGACTGGGATTCTGCCTTGCTACCTGGGCCTGGATGCCTTGGATGGTCGGAATCTACATAGCAGGGTTCCTCTTACAATACTCTCTGATCATCTCATTGGAAGAAACCCGCCTCAGAGAGCTTTTCGGCAAACAGTATGAAGGGTACGCTCAGGCTGTACCCCGTTTCCTGCCCCGTCTCTCACCCTATCGGGGAGAGGGTCGCGTCAAGCCGAACATAAGAAAAGCACTTCGTAGTGAGCGAGATACATTCCTAAGCATCGCTGCTGCCCTGATACTCGTTCTTCTTCGATGGCATCTGAGCGGATGAAGGCTGCTCTGCTCGCCTATGATCCAAGTTTTCTCAATTCCACTTATTATTGCGAAAAGCTCTCCAGAGTCCGTCTCTGTCAGCGTCTGCAAAATCGGCCAAACGGTGAACGGTGGATCTGGTTCACAAATAGGCAATGCTGAAGTGACTTAATGCCAGTCGAGCCGGGAGTACCCGAAAAGCCGAATTTGTCGTGATAACAAACTCCAGGAACTGGGTAATGGGACATCGCTTGTCCAAAGACAAAACGGCCCCTCTGAACCAGGGTCTCTACAATCTGATTTTGTTTTTGAAAAAACCGAAGACCATTCGCATTGGTGACCTCGGCGAATTCTTTTTCCCGAGGGGCTTTTATGTCTACACGGGAAGTGCTATGCGGGGCTTGACAAGAAGGGTAGCCCGTCACCAGAGACGGCACAAGCCAAAACGCTGGCACATCGACTACCTGAGAGCCCATTGTAGTCTGGTGGAAGTGAAAACCTACCCTACGCGTCGTAGGTTGGAATGTCAGTTGAACAGCCACATCCTCAGGCTGAAGGGGGCGCAGGTGTTGGTCCCTAAGTTCGGTTCTTCCGACTGCCATTGTAAAGCCCATCTGATCTGGTTCGCAGAGGGCGACTACCAGAGGATAAAAGAAGAGCTACTGGAGCTAAGAATAGAGACGATTGGCTCGTCGTCCCATTCTAACGATGATCTGGAAAAAGAGGAAAATAGCCTGTAATCCCTATCAGGGGCTTGCTCCCATCTACGACTTTGTGATGCGCCACATCGATTACCAGGGGTGGGCAGACTATTTAGAGCAGATATTCTCCAGGCTTAAGCCGCCAGGCAGGCGGACACTGGAGTTGGCCTGTGGCACAGGAAATCTAACCCTGGAATTGGCACGGCGGGGCTACAGAGTCGTAGGCACCGACGTCTCAGAACAGATGTTAGAAGTCGCTCGGAACAAGGCAAATTCAACCGATGTTCCCGCTTCATTCAGAGAAATGGATATGCGCCACATCGACATCTCGGAACATTTTGATATCGTGCTTTGCCTTTACGATAGCATCAACTACCTTGTGGAAAAACACGAGATAGAGAAACTTCTTATCGATGTTCACTCAGCTCTCTCTCCCGGGGGGATCTTTGTCTTCGATATCTGCACCGAGGCTAACTGCTTGAAGTATTTTCGCGACCGGACAGAGAGGGAAAAGGGCAACGGATTCTCTTACTGGCGGCACAGTTACTACCTTCGTCCCTCCCGAATTCAAATCACCGAATTTAAGATCAGATTCGACGGTCAGGATAGGGTACTCACCGAGCTTCATCGACAAAGGATTTACAGCCTGGGTGAGATCCTGCAGATTGTCAACCATTCAGCTCTCGCCTGTGTTGGATTCTATGATGACCGGAGTTTTCGAGCGGGCAGTGAGGACTCAGACAGGGTCCATTTCGTCCTACAATCGAATTTCGACAAATTTGAGAAAAAGCCACAAGTGGTATCGCGGGACTTGACCGCAAAAAGTCGCCAAGGGAGCCCAGATAAAACAAGATGGTGCAGCTAAGGGGCTATCCGATATGGGCAAGATAACCCAACTATTGGAGTCAAATCTGTGGAAACTTTGAACGACCTTCAAACTGCCCAAGTGCCAGCCTATTTAAGTTTGCAAAAAACAGAGCTTATACAAGCGTTATGAATCCTTTGTGTTCTCTATCGATGGGGGAGATATGAGACTTGCTGAAAAGTTCAGTTACAGAAACACCTGGGGGTAGGTCTGATGATTCAGATGTATCATGTTTACAAGACAGTGGCAAATACTACCGTGCTTGAAGATGTAAATCTCCAGGTGGAGAAAGGCGAGTTCCTCTTCCTCTTGGGCCCTTCCGGAGCGGGAAAAGGGTGGAGGATTACAACTCATCGACTATCAAGCCAAGGCAGATTCCTCTCCTCCGACGGCGAGTGGGGATGATATTTCAGGACTTCAAACTCCTCAGGGATAGGAATGTCTTCGACAACGTGGCCTTTGCCCTCCAGGTGACCGGTGCCAAGAAGACATTCATAAAACGCAGGGTTCTACAGATATTGGCTCTGGTAGGACTGGGACATCTGAGGAATATGATGCCTGCCCAGCTTTCAGGTGGGGAACAGCAAAAGGTATCCATCGCCCGTGCCTTAGTGAATCAACCCTTTGCCCTTCTGGCCGACGAACCCTTAGGCGACCTGGACAAGAACGCCGCCTCTGAGGTTCTTCAACTGCTGCGAGGAATCAACCACCAGGGCACCACCGTGCTGATGGCCACCCATGACGCCGACCTTGTGGAAAGCCTGCCTTACCGCTGTCTAAGAATAGAGAGAGGAAAGATTCTCTAAGCTGGGGAGACCAATTCCGTGAGCTATGCACTCAAGGAAGCCATGGCAGGGTTGGGCCGTACCAAAGGGATGGGCCTTATCTCGGTGGCAACCACTGCCGTTTCCCTTCTCGTGTTCGGGGGACTTCTGCTCACCCTGCTCAGCCTTTATGGCCTGGTAACCCGGGTTAAAAGCCGAGTTCAGATTGAGATCTATCTATCCGATGCCGCCAACAGAGAACAGATCCAGGGTCTGAAGAGGAAACTGGAGGTGATGCCAGAGGTAAAAAATGTCCTGTATGTAGACAAAGAAAGGGCGGCAGTGGAGTTTCAGAAAACCTTCGGAGAGGGCTTCCTGGATGCTGTCTCCCGGAATCCGTTGCCAGCTTCCCTCAGAGTGACGCTTAAAAGCGGCTATAGAAGTTCTGAGAAGATTGCTAAGATCGTCAAGGCCGTAGAAAAAGAGGAGGCAGTGGAGGAGATTGAATACGGACGCCAGTGGGTGGAGAAACTCGACCGTCTCACCTATATTCTTTCTGTCGCTGCCATCTTGGTCACTTTGGTAGTCGGTGCGGCCTCGATATTCGTTATCTCCAACACGGTGAACTTCACTATCTTAGCCAGGCGAGACTCTATTGAGATAATGAGATTGGTCGGCGCCACTGACAGTTTCATCCAAGCCCCTTTCCTTTTGGAAGGGATTATCGGAGGGACTCTGGGAGGAGCTATAGCCGCGGCTCTGTTGTACTTGGTTCATCGCTGGATCCGCCTTCGGTTCCCCTCTTTGATCTTCGCCCCCCAGACAGAATTAGCTGCCTGGTTGATGATCCCCTTAGGGACGATCTTGGGGGGTCTGGGAAGCCGGCTGGCGGTACGTCGAGTCTTAAAACATCTCCCCTGAGTCGGCATCAGTCAGTTCAAAAATAGGCCAACAAAATGAAAAAGATAGTAGTAATCTGTCTCCTGTTTTCTCTCTTTGTCTGGAAGCCAGGGTCTTCTGCTGACCCGAAGAAGGAATTAGAAGAGCGTATCAGGGCAAAACAGGCAGAACTGGAGAGCATTGGAGAGCAGATCCAAAAAAACCGAGAGCGGATAGCGAAGCTCAAGGGTCGGGAGAAGAGGGTCCTGGCACAGATCCACTGGAGAGAGAAGCAGATAGATCTGATACAGAAGTATCTTCGCGCCCTCCAGGCCCAGGAGAGGATGCTCCAGCAGGACATCAAAAGGACAGCCAAAGAGCTTGAGACCACTACGGCAGCCCTTTCACAACGTCAGGCAGACTTTGCCAGAAGGCTGCGAGCAATCTACAAACACGGCCGCCTCAAGGAGGTGGAGATTTTGCTTTCCTCCAGGTCTTTCCCTGAGCTGCTGAGACGATACAAATACCTTGCCTCAGTCCAGCAGCAGGACAGAAGGGATCTGGAACAGATAGTGGCCACTAAACAGGGAATCGAAACCAGAAAGAAGAGACTGGAGATGGACTTGAGAAAGAAGCTCCACCTCCAGAGAGAGAAACAGAAAAAACAGAAGAGCCTGGAGGAAGAGAAGGTAAGGAAAAAACAGCTGCTGGATTCGATTCAGAAAAATCGCCGGTTAGCCCAGCAGGCAAATAGAGAGCTCCAGAAGGAGACGGCTGCAATCAAACTAGCAATCAAGCAGTATCTGGAAGAGGTGGAGAGACTGTCCCTGCTTAGAGAAGAGATTAAGGGTACTATCCCCACATTCAATCTTTCTGAGCACAAGGGGCGTCTCCCCTGGCCTGTGAAAGGTCCTGTGCTCAATCGCTTTGGCAGGTACAAGGACAAGATACTGAACACATGGACATTCAACCGCGGCATTGACATCAAAGTGCCTTCTGGCACCCAGGTACGGGCGATGGCTCCGGGGACAGTGGTACTGGTTGACTGGTTCAGGGGATATGGAAAGTTTCTCTTGCTTTACCATCAGAATGGATACTTCACCCTATATGGCCATCTCTCCGAGATCTTTGTGGCAAAGGGGGATAGGGTCGAGGCTGGTGAGGTTCTGGCCGCTTCAGGGGATACCGGCTCCCTGGAAGGCCCCAAGCTCCATATAGAGATTCTCAAAAAAAAGGAGCCATTAGATCCACTTCAGTGGTTGGCTCCAGAGAGATAAAGCAGTATTTTCGACTTGTCCGCCGCGCTACACCATCGGGCGGGATATTCCGCCCGATTTTTGCTGTCACCGAGCTTTGTATGCCGGCACGGGGGCGCTCACGAAAGGAGACGCTCCAGCGATGAGTCTTCCTCCGGACGGCTGCTCTGCCCGGGCAGTCAGGCTGGATTTAGGGGATCCCCCCACAGCGCTTATGTTCACACGCCGCAGACTTTTCCAGCTTCATACTCGGCATTTGGTCCCAGTCCTTTCATCCCTGCCGTCCTCCGCACGCCTAAATCTGTTCGTTCCATCCCTCCTTCACCCCAAAACCTCCCTCGGGTCAGAGATCTCCCCTCTCGTGGCCGAGTAGGCCGCAGTAGCAGGAGAACAAAGGTAGATGAACGCCTCAGGATTGCCCATTCTACCCTTGAAGTTCCGGTTAGCAGTGGAGAGGCATACTTCGCCGTCTGCCAGCACGCCCTGGTGCACCCCCACACAGGGGCCACAGCCTGGAGGAAGCACCGAGGCCCCTGCTGCCAAAAAGACCTCCAACAACCCCTCACGCACAGCATCTAAATAGACCCGTCGAGAGGCCGGGCAGACAATAAGCCTGGTGCCAGGATGACAGGTTCTGCCTTTCAGGACCCTTGCCACCACCCTCAGGTCCTCCAACCGTCCATTGGTGCAGGTGCCAATAAATACCTGATCTACTCTTATTCCGACCGCCTCCGAGACAGGCTTTGTGTTGTCCACCTGATGGGGGAAACAGATCTGTGGCACCAGTTCGGAGGCATCGATCTCCATAATCCTCTCATAGTGGGCATCTGGGTCGGCAGCTATGGGGCTGAAGTCGTCGGCCCTCCCCTGCTGCTTCAGATACTGGCGGGTCACCTCATCGGCCGCAACCAGGCCCGCCTTGGCACCTGTTTCCACCGCCATATTGGCCAGGGTAAGCCTTTCGCCGATACTCATCCTCTCTACAGTCTCCCCGTTCATCTCCAAAGCCTTGTAGGTGGCACCGTCAGCGCCGAGTCTGCCGATAAGGGAGAGAATCAGATCCTTGGCGTAGACACCTGGGGGGAGAGCTCCAGAGACTGTTATTTTGAAGCTTTCCGGCACCTTAAACCAGACCTTTCCCAGGGCCATAGCTACAGCCACGTCAGTGGAGCCCATCCCGGTGGCAAATGCCCCTAAGGCCCCGGCGGTGCAAGTGTGCGAGTCAGCTCCGATTATTATGTCTCCCGGACGGGCGTAAGATTCGCTCACAATCTGATGACATACCCCTTGTCCCACATCGGAAAGCAGAGCACCTGTTTTCTGAGCGAACTGCCTCAGAGTAACGTGATCATTGGAGAGCTCACGGCGGGGGCTGGGAGCAGCGTGGTCGATAAACAGGACCGTCCGCTCAGGATGGGCCACCCTCGTGGGTCCCATCTGCTCCAGCTCTCTGACTGCCAGCGGACCGGTGCCGTCCTGGAGAAAGCAGAGGTCCACATCGGCCACCACGAACTGCCCTGCCCTCACTTGCCGCCCGCAATGTCGACTGATAATCTTCTCAGCTAACGTCATCCCCACGGCTCTGCTCCTCCAGCTTAACCAGATCTTCAAACTTAAGGTCGAACTCCAGCACTCCGATCATCTCTTCCTCCTCGTTTCTAATCGGGGCAGAAACGGTGATGCATAGGGCTCCTGTGACGGTTGAAGTGTAAAGTCCTGTCACATAAGTCTTTCCGCTCTTCAGCGGCCCAATGAACCATTCACGGTTGGAGAAATCGTCGCCGATGCGATGGTATTCATATTTTGCCTTATCCACCGGTTGAGTGATATTTCTGGTAACCCTTCTGCCTTCTTTATCAGTGACGGCTATCAACTGCACATAAGGATTCTCTTCGATCACCCTGGTCAAGACGGGTTCCTGCTGCGACGGGTCCATTGAACGGATAGCAGGCAGATCCACCACCTCTTCGATAAGCTCCTGGGCCAGCAGGCGGGCGTGTGCCTTTATCCGGTCAAAGTCTGAGATAAACAGCTCTGGTAGATATCTCTTCGCCTTCTCCACCATCTCCTCGGTAGAGATACTGGTGACTCTGCCCTCTCTGTATTGATCCATCACCCAGCGGTAGATTTTACCCACTCCGGGGTGTCTCTTGTCAATCACTCTATCTCCGGTCAGTTTGAAGTGAGAGTTAATCCAGTAGGCAATACCGGCAGTGCCAGATTTGTCGGTCACCATAACTCCAGGGGGCCGATTCAGGATCTTGGTGGTGTCAAAGATATTGTATATCTCCTCATTTTTGGTGATGCCGTCGGCGTGGATGCCGGCCCTGGTGAAATTAAACTCTGAACCAACAAAAGGATAGTTAGCAGGGATTGAGGCTTTGACCTCATTTCTGAAGTAGTCGGCGATTTCGGTGATTACGGTGGTATCCACTCCGTTGGTCTGGCCCTGCAGGGCGATATATTCGATAATCAGCCCCTCGATAGGGGGATTGCCACATCTTTCTCCGAATCCTAAGAGCGTCCCGTTGGCAGCGGCACAGCCGTGAAGCCAGGCAGCCTCGCTGTTAATCAGAGCCTTATGGAAGTCGTTGTGCCCATGCCACTCCAGGGCATAGGAGGGAACGCCAGCCTCATGAATCATAGCGTGCACCATCTTAGGGATGCCGCGAGGCAGGGCTGCCTCCGGGTAGGGAAGGCCATATCCCATAGTATCACACAGTCTTATCTTGATTGGCGGGCCTCCTAATGTCTCCTCCCCTACCTCGTCATAAATTCTCATCAACTGCTGGGCAAAAGGGATGATGAAGCCGGGGAAGTCAGCCCTGGTGATATCCTCCATATGGCACCTTATCCTAACTCCGGCATCCATCGCCTCCTTTACAATAGCTAAATAAGCTTCTAAGGCGCTTTGTCTGTTCATGCCCAGTTTAAGGAAGATATGGTAGTCAGAGGCAGAAGTGAGTACACCTGTCTCTTTCAGCCCTGCCTGTTTTACCAGTTGAAAGTCGGATTTCACTGCCCTTATCCATCCGGTAACCTCTGGATATTCATATCCCCTTTCCAGGCATTGTTGTACTGCCTCTTTGTCGCCATGGCTGTAAAGGAAGAATTCGCACTGTCGGATCACACCCTGTGGGCCACCCAGTCGGTGTAGCATGTCGTAGAGATCCACTATTTGCTTAACCGTGTAAGGAGGCCTGGCCTGTTGACCATCTCTGAAGGTGGTACATGTGATCCATATCTCATCCGGCAGCTCCACAGGTACTATCACATTGTCAAAAACCATACGCGGCACCTCTGTGTAAGGGAAGATATCCCTGAACAGGTTGGGCTGTTCTATATCTTCAATCCGGTATTCTGGCCGCTGCGGTTCTATAAGTTTTGATATTCCCATTTTTGGCAAACTCTCCTTTGCACTGCCCAGCTCTTTGTACTGCTCTGGGCCTGTTTTATCCAATTTTCGATACCTTCGGCCAGGTTTGTCAGAAGCTCTCCTCCAGTGAGGGGAACTTCCCTCTCTTCACATCCTGTAGGTAAGCTGTGCATGCCTGTCTTATCTGTTTACTCAGCTCCGCATATCTCCTTACGAATCGGGGGCGAAATCTCTCAAAGAGTCCGAGCATATCGTGGGTCACCAGGATCTGGCCATCGCAGTGGGGACCAGCCCCAATCCCGACTGTGGGGATGGTCAGGCTTTCAGACACCTCCCGTGCCAGCTGGCGGGGAATCTTCTCCAAAACAATGGAAAAAACCCCACATTCCTGAAGGATTTTTGCATCTTTGCGCAGCTTCTCGGCCTCCTGGGAACTTCTGGCTCGCACTGCGTAGCCGCCAAACTTGTGAACGGACTGGGGCAGAAGCCCCAGATGGCCCATCACCGGGATACCAGCATCAACTATCCTTTTGACCGTCGGTGCAATCTCCTCCCCGCCCTCCAACTTTACCGCCTCCGCCCCTGCCTCCTGAAGAAACCTACCGGCATTCCGCACTGCCTCATCTGGACTTATCTGGAAAGACATAAATGGCATATCCCCAACCACTAAGGCATTCTTGACATGCTGGGAAACTATCCTGGTATGATACAGCATCTGTTCTAAGGTCACCTGGACTGTAGTCTGATACCCGGCAAAAACAGTCCCCAATGAATCCCCCACCAAGATGAGGTCGATGCCTATCTCATCAAGGATAGCGGCCATAACATAGTCGTAGGCAGTGAGGGCGGCGATTTTCTCCCCTCGGGCCTTCATCTCGACCAGGGTCGCAGTGGTCTTTTTCAAAATATTATCCTCCTGTCAATCTCACTTTTAGCCGGGCTAAAACTAGCTGTAATTTCGCTTCGCCCTTTTGTTGTCAAGATTTTTGTTGACCGGTTGTTGACCGGCTCACTAAGTCACTCTATATTAAGTGAACAGACCTAAATCATCCGCATATCAAGCCAGCAAACAATTAGCCATCGGTCATTACAACAGTAAACAGACTGCCTGCCAGTCAGGATGCTTGAGCGATTAATTGCTCTGTGCAAGACAGATGAAAACTTATGAAATTGCTCTGTGCAAGACAGATGAAAACTTATGATTTAGCCATTACTGCTGTCTTTGTTGCCTTAGTTGTCACCCTGGGCTATGCCTTTATCTTCCTTCCCAATGTAGAAGCGGTGACAGCCACTGTATTCATCTCTGGATTCCTTCTTGGCAAAAAACGGGGATCGATTGTAGGCCTTTTAGGAGAGTTCATCTATGCATCACTAAATCCGTATGGGGCGTCAATGCCACCGCTTTTGGCGGCCCAGGTGGCCTCAATGGGCTTGACAGGCCTGTTAGGTGGATCTGTCGGTAGCCGCTACAAGGAAAAGATCACACTAAGTGCCGTGCTGCTTTTGAGGTTCGCACTCTGGGGAATTCTGTTAACTCTCATCTACGATGTAGCAACTTGTGCCGGGTTTTTCGCCTTTGCAGGGTTCTCTGCCCGCCAGATGCTGGCAAGCCTTGCGGTGGGTCTGCCTTTCTATGCCGTTCACCTGGGCTCTAATGCCATAATCTTCGCATCTGTTGTCCCTGTGCTCCTCAAGAAGGCCTTAGATAGGAAACTTCTGCGTGAAAGAGAATACAGATAGGTTTTATGTCAATGACAAAATGCAAAGGCAAGCCGCTAAAATATCTGTTTCTTTTGGACATTTGGATCACAAAGCTGATGTTTCTCTCCAGCCAAGGTTTTGTAATCTATTTGCTTTTACCCTTGTAAAATCTTTCAATTGTGGCCACTGCCTCTTCGGCGGTGTCCACAACGGTGAATATTTCCATATCTTTCCTGGACATATATCCTCTACATAAGCAAATCTTCTGCAGCCAATCCAAAAGCCCATCCCAGTATTCTCTGCCCAAGAGAATCACCGGGAAGCTTTCGATTCTCTTTGTTTGGATTAAAGTTACTGCCTCAAACAGTTCATCCATTGTGCCAAATCCACCAGGCATTATCACAAATGCCTTGGCGTATTTGACAAACATAACCTTGCGACAGAAAAAATAACGGAACTCCAGAAGAGTGGTTATGAAGCGATTGCTCTTTTGTTGAGATGGAATAATAATGTTGAGTCCCACGGAGGTACCTCCGGCCTCTTTGGCCCCTTTGTTGGCTGCCTCCATAATTCCCGGACCTCCCCCGGTTACCACCCCATAACCGGCCCTAACCAGCAGTGAAGCGGTCTGTTCGGCCAGCTTGTAGTACCTGTCTCCCCGCTTGGCCCTGGAGGAGCCAAATATGGAGACCGCGGGTCCAATCTTGGAAAGTGTCTCAAATCCCTCCACAAACTCGGCCATTATCCGAAATATCCGCCAGGTGTCCTCTCCTGTGAAACTAAGCTCGGTCTTCTCCGCCATACCGGCCTCCATTCTCTGATGCTTTTCACTGCAGCCCATACTTCTCAATCTTGCGATAAAGAGTTCTCTCTCCTATCCCTAACATCCTGGCTGCTTTTTTCTTATTCCCACCGGTCTGCTTTAACGCTTCTTGAATCATCTCTTTCTCCATCTCGGCAATCGATTTCAGTCCCCCGGTATCAGTCTGGTCTGCCTCCTTAACCTCCCTTTCCCCGGCCTCCCCAACTTCGGCTACAAAGGACATTTCATAGGGATTTATGGGGATGGGCTTGGCAACTCTTTGGCCTTCCAGCAGGAATTTCTTGATTTCTGCCACATCCTCTCTCAGAGCCAGCAGGCTGCGATAGATTAGCTCTCGTTCAGACTGGTCTGGGCTTTTCTTCAACCTTACAGGAAGAAGGTGACTGAAGGACGGTCCCTGCTGCAGATACTCCTTGAAATATCGAGGGATATCCTCGGCAGTCACCTTCCTCCTGGGAGACAGGGCTACCATACTCTCCACCAGGTTTCTAAGCTCTCTTATATTCCCAGGCCAGGGATAGTGCATGAGCAGTTGCATAGCGTCCTGGGATATACCGGGGAAGCTGATCTTATGTTCATCACAGTAGCTGCGCACAAAGGCATCAACTAACAGAGGGATATCCTCTCTCCTTTCTCGCAGAGGGGGCAGATATATTTCAAAGACCTTCAGCCGGTAGTAGAGGTCCTGGCGAAAATTTCCCTCCCTGACTGCGGCGGCTAAGTCGCGATTGGTGGCGGCGATCACTCTCACATCCACCTGTACGGTCTCTGTGCCTCCGACGCGGCGCAGCTCCCTCTGCTCCAATACCCGTAGAAATCTGACCTGTGTGGCCGGCGACATCTCTCCGATCTCATCTAAGAATATAGTTCCGCCCTCAGCAGCCTCAAAGATGCCTTTATGTCGGGCAACCGCCCCGGTGAAGGCACCCCTTTCGTGCCCGAAAAGCTCACTCTCCAAAATCCCTTCTGCCAGCGCCCCACAGTCAACAGCCAGAAAAGCCCTGCTCTTGCGTCTGCTGTGGTTATGGATTGCTCTGGCTATCAGCTCCTTGCCCGTACCTGTCTCTCCGGTGACAAGAACTGTTATGTCGGTGGGGGCGATCTGAATAATGGCTTCCAGAACCTGCTTCATCTGCACGGACTTTCCTACAATTCCCGACTCCAGCCAATTGG
>MVCY01000040.1 GCA_002049985.1 Candidatus Latescibacteria bacterium 4484_181 | reverse complement strand
AAAATCCAAACCCAGCCCAACAAATTCTGGACCAAAAGTCTCATATAAGTAGCTGGCTGCCATTCGCCAGGGCTCTTTTATCGCCTGCTCCCCCCCAGGAAGGGGAACATATTTTAAGTGAGCGACCCTTTGGAAATCCGCGTAATCTGCGATTAGAAATTCACCACCCCAGATGTTTCCATCCGTGCCAAAACCAGTTCCATCAAAAGAGACACCTATGAGCTTACGATTGCTTACGCCGTTATCAGCCAAACAGGAGGCGATATGGGCGTGGTGATGCTGGATAGACAGAATCCGCAGCTCGGGGTTGATAATTTGAAGATTCTCAGCATATCGGGTAGATAGGTATTCTGGGTGAAGGTCACGGGCGATAATCGCTGGCTCAATATCGAACAGTCTCTTGAAATGCTCGATCCCCTTCTCGAAGGCCCGGAGAGTCTCTAGATTCTCTAGGTCACCGATATGGTGGCTCACAAAGACCTCATCTCCTTTAGCTAAAGCAAAGGTATTCTTAAGGTGAGCCCCACAAGCCAAAATCTCATTTTTAAAGCTACAGGGAACCCTCAATGGGGATGGGACATATCCCCGAGAACGACGGATGACTATTTCAGAGTGGGTAACCGGCGTTAGAGGCTCACCCCGCAAGAGACCTGAGGTCTCACCGGGTTCACTACCCAATGAGGCAGAAGGAAATATCCTGGTTACAGAATCGTCGCAGCGGATATAGATATCCCGATCGTGAAGCAAGAAATAGTCGGCAATCCCCTTAAGTCGGGACATTGCCTCCTTGTTCTCGTACGCGATAGGTTCATCGGAGATATTCCCCGATGTCATTACCAGAACAGCAAGTGACTCTTGGAATAACAGATAATGGAGTGGAGTATAGGGAAGCATAAAACCAAGGTAGTTATTATTAGGGGCGACCTTTTCTGAAATAGGCGAAAAGGGTTTCTTCTTCAAAAGAACGATAGGACGTTTCCACGAGATTAATAGTTCCTCCTCCTCAGCTGAAACCTCACAATATTTTCTTACTGTTTCCAAATTGCTGGCCATCAAGGCAAAGGGTTTATTTTCCCGGTATTTTCTTCCCCGTAAATCTCCCACTGCCCTATCGTTTGTGGCATCACAGGCTAAATGAAAGCCACCTAAGCCTTTTATAGCAACGATCTTCCCCTCTCTCAGCAATCTGATAGCCTCTCTTACCGCCTCTGGTCCTGAGCTCTGAGCTGCCCCTGAATTATGAACTAATGTGACTTGTGGGCCACACTGGGGGCAGGCATTGGGTTGGGCGTGGAAACGCCGATTAAGGGGGTCGTTGTACTCTTCTTGACATTGGGGACACATAGCAAAATTCCCCATAGTGGTCTTATCTCGATCGTAAGGGATGTTTTTAACGATGGTGAAACGTGGTCCACAATTTGTGCAATTGATGAAGGGATAAAGATAGCGTCGATTGGTAGGGTCAAGAAGTTCTTCAAGACACTCTGGACAGGTGGCGATATCTGGAGAGACTTGAGTTCTTATCTTAGTGTTGGCAATGCTGGGTAAGATGCTGAATTGCCCTTCATTTTTTACGGGCAACAAATAGGTAGAAAGGGCGGTTATCTTTGCCTGAGGTGGAGGAAAGGCTTTTAGGCTCTTTAGAAAATCGTCTATCTCCTCTGAATCACCCTCCACCTCTATAACGACCCCTTCCGAAGTGTTTGAAACCCAACCGGAAAGCCCCCTTTCCTTAGCATAACGATAGACAACAGGACGAAATCCGACACCCTGAACCCTTCCTTTGACATTGATCCTCAGTCGTTTGTTACTACTCACTTGAGAACTAAAATACCCCTCCTTTTTACTTAGACTTAGACAGATTAAGACGAATCTGTTTGAATGCATGCGAGGATTTTCTCATCCTCCTGTTAGTTCACCATTCCCTTTTCCCCTTCTATACTTTCTAAGTAGACATCTTTACCTTTGGTAACCTCAATGTTGAAACTGCCGCAGGCTGGGCAGTGGAGAATAAACTCCTGGGAACTCTCTATCTGGGTTCCACAATCCTTACATTTCGTCTCCACAGCCTCTTCCACAAGTTCCAATTCTGCCCCTTCGGCAATAGTTCCCGGGAAGATATGGTCGAGAAAACTGTGCCTCAGAAGGCCTTCCTCAATACCCGAGGCAACTCCAACTTTTATTCTAACCTTAGTTACCGCTTTAAGGCTGTTTTCTTTAGCTTTTTGTACTACTATCTTGAATAGATCTCGAGCTATCCCAAGTTCATGCATCTTATCAAACACTCCTCTACTGTCTTTAAGGCCTGTTCTACCGGTTTGGATAACCCACTATCCATCCTCAGATTTTTCGGCTGGATGCCCAACAGCAAAACAGTTGCCTCAGTCTGGCTTCTTAGATAGTCAATCACCAATTTCAGAGAGGCATTATGGGTAGAGAAACTGCCTCCTTTTAAATCCTCCGGTTCAATGAGTTCTGTCTCTCCTGGTGGGCCTCCAAAATCAACCGCATCCACCAGCAGTATGGTATCCGGTCTCGACTGGATAATCTTTTCTAGATAGTTCTCTGGAACCTCACCTACATCTATCAATTCAATTTGGGATTTGAGATTTGGAATTTGGGATTTAAGTCTGTCTACCAGTTCTGGGCCGACGCCGTCATCACCGCGGAATCTATTTCCGATCCCAATGATGGCGATTTTGCCCTTCACTCTATCCTTAAGTTCGTTATTTTTGAACATATATTGCTTTTTCGGAAGAATCCCTAAAGGGATTTGCCGTACTGGTCGACAAGCAAGACCTCGTGACGGCATCCAGGGCACAAAATACGGAAGATATCAGACCGGGATGCAGAGGCGGTCTTGGTCAGTGGGACCTTGGAGGGAATCTTTCCTTTAGCTATCTTCAACTCTCTTTGCGCAGTTAAAATTAAAGGAAAATTACTATAAGCTAAAGGCCCGAGTCTCCTTGCTAACCACAAAAGATGTTTCTTGGTTCCAATAACCCGACCACATCTTTCGCAAATTAGCAGCTCGAATTTCTGCTCGTAGAAAAGGGTCTTCCGGTCAAAAGTGGCTAAATCGTATTCGTCCGTCAAATGAACCCCCTTTTCAGTCGTGCAATTCAGTTCACACTGACCACAGAAGATGCACTTATCGTAATGGCGAACGATCCTTCTGGTGGCAGCTTCCGGTTCATCAATCACTTCGATAGCTCCAGACGGACACACCTCAGCACAGGCCCTGCAACCAACACACCAGTCGTCATCAGGTACGGGTTTGCCCCGAAACTTCTCAGCCGGTTTATGGGGCTCGAACGGAAATTTTGTTGTATAGGGACCTTTGATTAAGGCAGTAACTGCCTCTTTCAGCTCCCTTAGCTTCGGATATCTCATCGTTTATTCCTTGCGCCTAAGCTCCTTTTCGATTCACTGCTTTTCTCCTGGGACCGATGTAAGAGAATCGCCCTGCTCAGGTCATAGATGTCGAACAGCTTCCTCTCTGCCCCCCGGTAGAAAGTCTTAAAGCAGCGGAAATCTTCCACAGTCCGATAGAAATCCACCCCCGAGACCCTCATTTCCGGCTGAATAACCTCTCCACCGACAAAAGAGATATCCTCCCGCTCTCCCTTGATGTTACCCACCAAATAGATAACCACGCCAATAACAACGCCCACAATGAGCAGGATGGTGGCCAGTCCTGGCGACCAGAATCCGACGAAAGAGACCCCTGGGACAGCGGGCAGAATCAGCTTCTTTAAGGGAAACGCATAAGCGAAGATGCCGAAGACTACGCAGAAGGCGGCAAGCACTAGCATAGGCAGCCACATCCAGGCTGAGACCTCCTTGGTTTTGGAACGATCAGAGTCAGCTGGGGAACCTAAGAATACCGCATGAATGAGTTTCATAAACGAGGCAAGGGTGAGAGCTGAGCCAAACATTGCTGCCACCAGCCAGATAATCCAGAGCTTATCACCCTGCTTTCCTAACTCTATCACGCCCTGATAGACCATCCATTTGCTGACAAATCCATTGAATGGCGGAACACCAGAGATGGAGAGAGCAGCAATTAAGCAGGTAACAAAGGTGATGGGCATAAACCGGGCCAACCCTCCCAGTTTATCCAAATCGCTTGTCCCTGTTCTTTTCTCCACTGCTCCACCACATAAAAAAAGGCAACTCTCATAGACGGCGCTGTTTAACATATGAAACAGTCCGCCAGCGATGCCCACAGGATTTCCTGTTCCAATCCCCAATACCATATATCCAACCTGGGATACGGCATCATAGCCAAGCAGTCTTTTGAAATCGTGCTGGACAAGGGCCATCATTACAGCAGCAACGATGGTAAATGCTCCAACTATCAATAAAACCATTCCCATAGCTTTGTCCAGCACAAACAGGTCCATAGTAATTCTTGCTAAGAGGTAAATTCCTAAAAGCTTATCCAGAGAAGCAGGCAAGAAAGCAGTCACAGGAACAGGGGCCTTTTGGGCGCAATCAGGAATCCAGCTGTGCAGAGGCATAGCCCCCGCCTTGGCAAAGGCTGCCACACCCAAGCAGAGGAAGGCAACCGTCGGTAATGGGTGATTGGCAATCGGCAATTGGATTTCGTCCATCTGAAATGTATTGGTCAGAAAATAGATGATTCCAACTCCCAGAATCATCAAACAATCCGAACCTCCCACGATAATGAAGGTCTTTTTAGAGGCAGCAGAAGCCTCGGGCCCGCCAATACCTATTAAAAGGTATAGGGTCAGGCCCAAGAATCCCCAGAAAACCAAAAGTAGGATCAGATTGTTAGCCATTAGCACCCCGCAGGCCACCCCAATCGTCCACAAGATATAACCATAATATTCACCTACCTGCTCCTTGTCTTCCAGAGATTTCACAGAGTAAAGGGTGATCAGAAAACCAAAAAGACCTATAAAGACCAGTATGAACTTAGAAAGGCTACCTATCCTCAAGTAAAAGGTATTGGGCGATGGGTTATGGGTAAAAAGCCAAATGGTCAGAAGAAAAGTGATCAGAGAACCGATTAAAGCCAACCCCTTAACTGCTGCTTTCAGTCTTTGGGGCAGAGTTAAGCAAACTATCCCTATTAAGAACGGCAGAACTAAAGGATAAAGTAACAGATTCATTTCAATTCCTTCCTCAGTCTCTCCGTCTTCTCCCGGGAAAACCTAACTAAGTCCTGAGAGTTTAATATCTTTTCCCCCGTCTTTTTATCTGCCACTGCCATTCTTTCGGTGCAGGAATAACACGGATCTACTGCGGCTAAGATTATGGTGGCGTCGGAGACCGTCTCGCCGATACAGGTGGCCTTAAATGTCGGCACATTACAGTAACTTGGTGCTCTGATCTTATGTCTTACCGGACGATTCGCTCCATCTGAGCGGATATAATGAAAGACTTCACCTCTGGGGGCTTCAGCACGGCCTAACCCATGGCCTGGAGGGACATCTTTTATCTTGGTATCAATTTCACCTTTGACTCTTTTCAACCTCTCCAGACATTGACGAATAATCTTTATTGATTCGTACATCTCTAAGAGTCTGACTACAGTCTTGTCGTAAACGTCACCATTTTCGCAGGTAATTACCTTCCAGTCCACCAGGTCATAGGCGGCGTAAGGCTCATCCCTTCTTACATCAATCTTTAAACCAGATGCCCTTGCTGTAGGCCCGGTTGCTCCATAATTATGAGCCTCTTCCTTGGTTAAGATACCTACCCTCTTTGTTCGCGCATGAATTACGGGATCGTCCTGCACGGCTCCAGCCAAAAGATCAATCTTAGGCTTCAGTTCCTCAATCATCTTCAGAATTGCAGGTATGTCCTCCGAATCAATATCCCTCCTCACGCCTCCAGGCTTCATCATAGCGTAATTTTGCCGGTTCCCAGTCACTGCCTCCATAATGTCTAAAACAGGCTCCCTATATTTCCAGGCCCACATCCATACTGTATCATATCCAAGGTAATGACCAGCAAGACCAACCCAGAGCAAATGGGAATGAAGCCTTTCCAATTCAGCAATAACACTCCTTATGTACTTTGCCCTCTCCGGAATCTCA
>MVCY01000039.1 GCA_002049985.1 Candidatus Latescibacteria bacterium 4484_181 | reverse complement strand
ATTTTCCAAAGGCGCAAGGCTAATGTCTCCTGGGCCTTATCCTCACAGTTTCGGATACCCTCCAACACCTCTGGTCGCAGCCTCACCTCCAGTTGCTCTCCCTGCTTAAACGCCACGGCGCAAGGCACTGTCGCCCCCATAATCTTTATACCCCCATTGCCTACAGTACAGGAGGGGTGCTCCCGGTGAACGCCTCTATCTTAAAAGAGAATGGGGTATGCCCAAATCTTCTTGTTATGGCTTCTCCCATCTTCAAGCCGACTGTTAGATAGGGTCCTAAGTGACCATGAAACTGTTTAGCCCTCTCTAACTCAGGGGGCAACTCTGACAATTCTTATCCTCCTTTTTGCGAATAAGGACGAAACAGGAGAGAAGAGAAACGATGATAGCCCCTGGTTATCAATCACTGTCCACTGTGCTTCTTCCAGCGCCCAGCATTCTCCTCTGTTGTCTTTTCAATCGCCTCCTTCTTGACCCGGTCGTAGGCCTCCCTGATCGGAAGCTGATATTGTTCAGCTATCCTTTTGCACTCGTCATACTCGGGGGCAATATCCCTCAGCTTCCCATCTATGAAGCTCAATTTGACCTTGACTTCTCCGTATGAGGTATTAATAATTTTGCCCTCCCTTTTCAGCATTCTCCTCATCTTCTCCTCAGAAATCCTCACCCCCAAGGTGGTAGTCTCTTTAAACAGAACTTCAAGAAGTTCACCGGTTTTGTCGGACGAAGCAATAATACTGAGGAGAATTCCCGGTCTGTTCTTCTTCATGTAAACCGGAGTCAGAAACACATCTTTGGCTCCTTTGTGGAATAATGATTCCATAATATGCTCGTAGAACTGGGGGTTCATATCATCCATGTTTGTCTCCAGAACAACTACTTTATCTTGTTCGTACTGGCAGGGGCAGTTGCCTATGAATACCCGCAAGAGGTTGGGCAGGGGAAGTTCTCTGCTGCCGGCACCGTAGCCTATCTTCTCCACCTGCATCGAGGGCATCTCGCCGAATTCATCACATAAAGTAGTAAGAATAGCCGCTCCGGTGGGGGTGGTAAGCTCCTTTCGGATGCCTGTGGAGTAGATGGGCACTCCCCTGAGAAGTTCGGTCGTAGCTGGCGCTGGCAGTGGTAGAAGGCCGTGGCTGCATTTGACGAAACCCGTACCAACGTGCACCTGGGAGGCGTAGACCTTTTCTATCCCCAGCTCCTGCAAAGCGATCACCGCCCCCACGACGTCCACTAAGGCATCTACTGCTCCGACCTCGTGAAAGTGGATCTGCTCTGTTGCCTTGCCGTGTATCTTCGCCTCTGCTTTGGCAAGCCGAAGGAATACCTGCTTGCTTTTAATCTTAACCGATGTTCTCAGACTGCTTTTCTCGATTATCTCACAGATGTCATTCAGATTTCTCTCTTTCTGCTCTTCGGCGACGGTGACCTTAAGTTGAGTTGCCCTTATCCCACCGCGTTCTGTCTCCTCCGTCCGGATGTGGTATCCCGTTAGGTTGAGTCTCCTGAGTTCGCTCTCTAACTGCCCCAGATCCAGTCCTGCATCGACCAGAGCGCCGAGGACCATATCACCACTTATACCGGAGAAGCAGTCGAAGTAGGCCGCTTTCATTTCTACTGTTTCTCCTTGGTCATCTGATTTATCAGACTGGCTAAGTACCCAGCGCCGAAGCCGTTGTCTATGTTGACCACTGCCAGTCCAGGGGCACAACTGTTGAGCATAGCCAGCAGGGCTGACAGACCGTGGAGGCTGGCTCCGTAACCTACGCTGGTGGGCACTGCTATCACCGGTTTGTCGACCAGTCCCCCGACCACACTGGGCAACGCCCCTTCCATCCCAGCTACCACCACCAAAACATTGGCAGCAAGCAGTCTATCTCGGTTGTAGAGAAGACGATGTAATCCTGCCACCCCCACATCGTAGAGTCTCTCCACCCTGCTACCCATAGCCTCTGCTGTCACGGCTGCCTCTTCGGCCACTGGAATATCTGCCGTCCCGCCGGTGAGCACAAGCACAACCCCCTGCGTCTGTGGCTCAGGTTTCTTCCCTACGAGAATTGCGCGGGCCTCTGGGTAATATTCGACCTTATCAGCCATCTCCGGCACCCGTCGCAGATGCTGATACACCTGCTCGGTGGCTCTCATCGCAAGCACAACCGGATTGACTGCTGTCAGGTTCAGGAGAATCTCTTTGATCTGCTCTGGGGATTTGCCCGGACAGAAGACCACCTCGGGGTTCCATTGCTTCCTCCACCCCTGTTCTCCCAGATTTAACCGCCTCCAGCAGCTGTTTGATCCTTTCTGCATCCATCAAGCTATCTCCTGTAGTGAAAGAAGTGGTATCTGTTTGAAGAGTAATACTGCCGGTCATCCTGTCGCTGCCAGGGACGAAACGAGGAAGCAATCTGTCTGTTTTTGGAGAATGGAAATTGTTTCCCTATCGCTTGCAATGACCATTTGCTGTGCACCTATTTACAGACTTCACAAAAATATTGCAATTGCAGGTATAGGGGAGGAAATTCCATGCCTTAGCCAGCTGTCTATCAGAGTGGGACAGAGGAAAGAGCCCTAAAGCCGTTTATCATAGATCCTGTATCTTTTGTACAGCCTGCCGCCCATTGTCTCTATTCCCCTTATAATCAATGTATTATCTTCTAGAATCCAGGAGATCTCTCCGCCAATGTAGCCCAGTCTTTTCGCTGCCTTAAAGGTTTCTGTATAAAGCAGAGAGTCAATGCCCCGTCTGCGATATCCAGCTCTGATACCCAAAAGCATCAGTCTCAGTTGAGTGACCTTCCGGGAATACCAGAGAAGTTTCACCAGCGAGATGGGATCGAGCCTGCCGTCTATTTTTTTGAGGGCCTGATTCAAATCAGGTATGGTTACAGATCCTCGTCGCTCATAGGAACAAATCCCCAGTTGCGGCTCCAGGCCTGGTTGTAGATAAGTTTTATTCTTTCTACCTCCTCATCGAATCTTTTCATATTCAGAGTCCGAAGGCAAACCTACCTCCTCATCGAATCTTTTCATATTCAGAGTTCGAAGGCAAACCTTATGTTCTTGGCTCACTTTCTGGGCTATCGTACCCAACCAGAAGGCCAAAAGGTCTTTCGCCTTGTAAAACCCATTTCCTTCCACCAGGCGAATGTAGTAAGCCGGATTATAGGTCATCATTATCACCGGGCTGGAATCAAAGCCTTCAACCAGAAGCCCGCACGCTTCGTTGGTGGAGAAGTTCATTGGCCCGCGCATGCAGTCCATACCCTTTTGTCGAAGCCACTCCCCGGCGGCTTCAAAGAGCCTGCCTGAGACATCCTTATCATCAATCGATTCGAAGAAGCCAAAAAAACCGGTCTTGTCCCCGTAGAACTCATTGTGTGCCCGGTTGACAATGGCAGCGATTCTGCCCACTGTTTCTCCTACCCTCTCGGCCAGAAAAAGGGCCACCTCAGCATGCCCGTAGAACGGGTTTTTCTCCGGCGTAAACAGCCTCTTCTGCTCCGCTATCAGGGGAGGTACCCAATATCTGTCAGCTCGGTATATCTTCCAGGGAAATCTGATAAATTCACTCAGTTGTCTCCTGTTTTCCACCAGGTGGATATCTGTCCTTTCAGCCATAGCTTTGCTCCAAGCAACCCCTGAGGTTAAACCAGAAAGAAATGGAGAAACAGGGAAAGGCAGGATTGGTAAAACATACTGATCTCCTGTTTTTTCCTCCTCCGTACCGAAGAATCACGCGCGAATCAACTCCACGGCTTTTCTGCCCTCTTTGCCGTTCACAAGGGGTTCTCTGTTTGCCCTTACTGCCTCCACCATATCCTTAAGCTGCAGATAATGGCCCTCAGCGCTGATCTTTGTTGGATCTGCCTGGCCACCTGCTGCCGCTTTTTGGGGTGGAAATGGCAGCGGGATTTGCTCGCCGTCTTTAAGCTCCCAAGCGACCACCTGCTCCCCTTTCAGGATGAGGCTCCCGTTCTCCCCGTGAATCTCCAAGCGAGAAGCGAAGCCCGGGTAGAGGGCAGTTGAGCCTTCAATCACTCCCAGGGCACCGCTGGCAAATCTCAAGGTGGCCACGGCGAGATCCTCAACCTCAATCTTATGGGCTAAAGTGGCCATCTTGGCCGAAACAGAATGTACAGGCCCCATAATCCAGAGCAGCAGGTCGATGGTGTGGATCGACTGGTTCATCAGGGCCCCGCCGCCGTCGTATCGCCAGGTGCCCCTCCAACCACCGCTGTCGTAGTACTGCTGGGTGCGGTACCATTTTATGTAGGCATCCCCCAGGATAGGTTTTCCCAGCTTGCCTTCCTCCATTGCCTCCTTCACCCTTCTGGGACCGGGAAGAAATCTGTTCTGAAAGATCACTGCTAACTTCACCCCTGCCTGTTCGCAGGCCCCTATCATCTGGTCTATTCTCTCCAATGTGACCTCTATGGGTTTTTCCACGACCACATGTTTGCCTGCCTCGGCTGCCTTCAGCACAATCTCCTTCCGCATCCCGCTGGGGGTTAGGACACAGACGACATCGACATCCTCTCGTTCAAGTATCTTCTGGTAATCGGTGTACCAGTTGGCCTGATACTTCTGACCCATCTTACGGGCAGCCTCCTCCACCACATCGGAGACAGCAACCAATCTCGCCCCTTCGATTCTGGCCACAGAGTCGGCGTGCCAGGGGGCAATCGTACCACAGCCTATTATACCAAACCCAATCGTTCGCTCCATAAGAAATCACCTCCTCACTTTATCAACCCCAGCCAATCGCTGAGCAGAAAGTGCATCCTTCCAATAAGCAGAGAGATTCTGGCCATAACTGTGTAACCAAAAGAGGCACCGAAGGTGATCATCAAAAACCATATCCCCACCTTTGCGGTCTTACCGAAGACACCTTTGTGCTCCTTGGAGAAGAAGAAGTATGTCAGCCCGGTGAGCACCCCTACAGCGATCACTACATTGCCGAAGGTGTTAAACGGACGCAAGGTCTCTCTGATCTGAACCAGGGCGTTGCTCTGAAGATAGGTGATCAATGAGATGCCAGCGGTAACTCCCACCACGAAAGCCAGTGGCCAACGAGAGACCCAGCCGACCTTGGGGAATAGCCGCAGTACCATCATAATGCCGAGAATCAGAGGGATGATCAGAGTGTAGTCCCCCTGCTTAAACAGGGGCACATATAGATTGGGAATGAGGATGTTATGGTAGGTGAACGCCACACCGTAGCCGGCTGATACCCCTACGAACAGATGCTCAGCAAATTTATAGAAGGGATTGTCTTTGTACAGAAAACTGAGAATAAAAAGGGTGAGCAGTGCTGCTATCCACACACCTAAGGTTGTCATAGCGATCTCCTCTCTGTTTTCCTTTTTGTGATGAGCATAACTAGATTCCCAAAGAGGATGAAAAAGATGATCACAGCGTGGGCAATTGACTGGGCGTCCATGCCCGCAGTTGCCGGACCTTGAGACTGGAGCAGTTTCTCATACTCGGCTGCTCCCTTCATTCCTCCCAGCAGTCCTACCAGCTGTCCTGTGTTCAAATAGGGGTAGAAGGCAGGGGCACTGACTGCGGTACAACCTGCCCCCACTTTTTTGTGATATCTGGCCTGAGCGATCATCACCCAGGCAGCCACCCCTGGGTCACCGGCAGAGAAATCAACCACCAGTTTGAAGCTGTTGAGGTTTCGTACTCCTTCCATTATGGGAAGTTGCTCTATAGGGGTCCCCCGGAAGTCCTCAGGAAACGTCTCCCGCAGGTCTCTGCCCATAGCCAGTATCACCACCATACCGCCGGTCTTATAGCCCAGGTTGACATAATCTGTGCCGTAGAGCTTTCCGCATTCCTCCGCCGCTGTCTCCAGGGCCTGTTGCCCTAAGGAGACCCCCATAGGCCAAAGCGCTATCCCCACCACCTTCAGGTTGCGAGAGAAACAGTGTTGGGCTATGGCCAAGTTCATCGGATAGACCTCAGGCATAGTGGAAGGATCGTAGTCAAAAGACATCAGCACCTTTGACCCAGGAGGAAGCTGTTCTATGGCATCATAGAGCCTTTGGACAGAAGGGCTAACCGCTATGGGAAAACCAATAGGACGGAGCAGCGGCACTATGACCGTTAAGGCAATAGCCACAAATATGAACCGCCTGTCGATGTTTCTCAACTTCTCTATCACGCTCATTGCTGCCCTCCTCCCAGACCTCTCTCGATGCCCAGTATAATCCGCAGCGAAGAGGAGATCACTCCTAAGGCTATCCCGATCATTATCGCCCTCTGTCCGGCGGTGTTAGGATAATTCATGATCCAGGTTGCCACAGCAGGAAGTCTGTGCCAGAGGAAGTTGCCCAGTGGAACTCTCCCCAGCATCACCAGGATAGCGGCGGCCAACAGCAAGGTGGCCTCGAAGCTGCGGGCCCGAAATGCCCGATAAGAGGCAGAAGCGATAAAGAAGGCCAGCAGGGCAAACATTGTTGAACTCAAAGGGATTTGAATGTTCCAGAAGAGATAGAAGAAAGGAGTGCCCGGTTCGATGCCCCAGCCGATCCCCACTACGGACATCGTCACCAACCCCACCAGAAGCACCACGCTGTAGCCCCACCCAGCAGACTGACGGGAGATCCTCTCCCCGTGGATCTTAATCAGATTGCCGATCCCCAGAATGAGGGCAAAGGCCGAAATGATGAGGAACCACACATTGAACCGCTGTTGAAGACCAGCAAAAGGCTCATGGGGGATAAAATACTGAATTATCATTATTATTCCGGCAACAAAGGTGATGACAAGTGGCACCTGTCGTCTCATAATCCCTCCTCTCTTGTCGATTGCCAATTGGGCTTGATTCGCCCGTAGTGGAGTTCCTTTTATCCGGCGTAGATTCTGTTCTTACGGAGGACAAACCCCTCTACACTACGATCAGCCAGTAGCAAGCCACTGACTCAAGAAATGGATGCCAAAGCTTTCCAAGATAATCCCTACTACAATGATAATCATAAAGATAGCCTTACCAAAATCCTGTCCTTTAAGGCTTCCCAACAGGCGCGGTTCACGGGAGAGGTAGGCACTGGCGGCGAAGAGCTCCTCGCCGATCAGGGTGTAATCGCAGGCAGTGACAAAGAAAGGCAATTGAGCAGGCATTGCTGTCCCAGCGATCTGTATTGCTCCCACTGAGTGACCCGTCTCTGCCAGAATCAGCGACTCGGCATAGAAGCAGCCCATATAAAAGATAGCCGCCGGTTTCTCCCTCACCATTATGCCGTCAACTCCGGCGGCATAGCCGAACTGGTTGTCGGTGAGGTAGCGTATCCGGTCAGGGTCATAAGCGTCGGGGCGTCCAGCATCCAGATAGGCCTCTTTTACCGCCTCCTGGGCGGTGGTCATAACCAGAGACCGGGAGGTGGGAACCAGCAGTGGAGTCTCATACTCGGCTGCCTTTCGGGCCACTCTTCTCAGGATAGTTATGCCGGCTATAGTTTGGATGTTGTCCATATCCATAATCCCGGGAATGAACAGCACAGGTTTGCCCATCTCAGTGGCCCTGCCCACTGCTTCATCTATGGCCGCAAGTCCGGGTATCGGCCTGATATAAAGCTGCCGTCCCCCCTTGGCCTGGGATATGAACCAGAGAACCAACCCGGAGAAGATCAACACCGCCACCAGCATGCTTGTTCTGTCGGTGTTAAACCATTGAGCTTTGGCCATCGCGGGTCCCGTCTCCACTGAGTCTGTGGAAAATTGCCCATCGACTGCCCGCACCACATAGTAATAAGCCACGTTATCCTCAACTGTTCCGTCGGTATAGCCCTCCTCTCCAGCAAGAACTGAGGCCACTTTCTGATAGCCAGAACCGCTGGCCGTGGAACGAAGGATTTCATAACCCACTACATCGTTCTCGCCTTGGCCATCGTCGGCGGACTTCTTCCAGGTGATTGTTATGCTGCCGCCGGCATCGTTAGGGGTGTCGAATGCCCTGACCTGGGTAGCTGGAGCAGGAGGAGTGTTCTGCCCGACGGCTGCACCTACCCACGGGAGGAAAACTATGAACAAAAGTACCAACAAAAATGCCTTTTGTCGATTCATACCCAGTCTCCCTTGCCTGAAACTTCCCTTGTTCTGACGGATTTAGGAGTTCCCTCCATTATTCCTCTGACAATCTTGATATCTCTTACAACTGGTTCAGATCTCCATCATCTCCACATTGGCCCGGGGCAGAATTACCCGTATCCCGTCCTCCAGTTCCACTTCCACCACTCTGACCTCAGCCTCTGTCTCTATCTTGTGCAGCTCTGGAGGCAGAGCAATCACTTTACCCAGGACTCCAAAATACGGCTCTCTTATGATCCGAACTGGAGTCCCGATTTCCAACCCTCCGCTCTCCTGGTATCCCTCCACTCCTGCCGCCTCTGAGTCTAAGGCGATGATCACTTCTGGCCTCATCACACCAGCCCTTATCTGGGTAGCGCCGTTTATTGATGCCCTCTGGCCGGAATGTCCAACCAGAAGCCGAAAGGTCTTCTCTGCCATCTGCATTCGTCCAAATCCTTCGGTTACAATGAGGGTTATTCCCTTCTCCTCCGAGCCGGTGATAGCAACTCCTATATCATAGCCCAGAAACTCTCTCAGGTCTCTGTCTGCTATTCCTCCCACCACTACCCCTTTCACTCCCACTTCAACTGCCTTTCGGAGGGCCTCGGCAGTCACCAGTGCCCCTGCCACCAAGACTTTACCGCGACATGAACTGTCTATCTCTTCTGCGGAGAGAACATCTGAAGGCCTATCGGCCACCTGAAGCACTTCGCCCCTTGTCTCCCCACCTATTCCAAATATCCCCTGGACGAAAACTCCTGTCGTCTCCACTGCACAGCCTTCGGCCTCAAACAGCTCCACCACTCTGCCATCTATGTAAGCATCTATCTGGATAGACCGGGGAGGTTCTCGGAATATGACCTGCCCGGTAACAGGGGAGATGCTCTCGACAGACCCCGACACAGGTGCTTTTACCGTAGAGGAAAAAAGTCCAAAGAAGCTTTTGGTCTGGGCGATTATCTCGTTTTTCTGCACTGGTTCACCCACCTTCTTCAGCATGCATTTCTCTACATCCTCAGGAGGCAAGCCCAGAAGACCAGCGACATTGAGGGTCTGAACCTCTCCCGGAATCTGGGTCCTGGCCACTATGGTCTCTGCCGCGACCCTATCGCCCACTTTGGCCAAAACCTCGCCTTTCAGGGGAAGTCTCCTCTGCTTTCTGATCACAGCCCTTTCGGTCACTTTCAGACCGGGCGTATATGCGTGTGCCAACTCACTGCCCTTTCAGCATCTACATTGACTTGAACAGTTTAAGAACTTATTGACACCCATATGGATTCGAACAGGTCCAATAATATTCTGTTTATAGTCGAGATCGCATCGCGCTAACTTCTTGAACTAACACGTTATAAATGGATCGAACGAAAGATAGAATAAAAATAATAAGGCTGAAGGAAAAATGCAAGGGAAAAACAGGAGCATAGTTTCCGTGGTAATTGATAGATTCTCTCCCCTTGAGACCTTGAGTTCCCCGGGCAAACAAAGCCCCCTGCCTGCTTAGAGAAGACAGGGGGAAGTGGGGGCAAGGTATCTGAAAATTCAGTGCCCAAAAACGGGCGGATCAACAGTGGAGACCCACGGAGTAATAGCGGGATTAGTGAAGATGCCTTCTTCAAAGAGCATCTTCCAAGCCTGGAAGGTCTTCATCCTATCGCCGATAATGATAGGGATAATGGGGGTCTGGCTTTCACCAGTGTTGAATCCCATCTCCTGGAATCCCTTTCGCATCTTGCGGGTATTCTCCCAGAGCCGCTCTCTTCTCTCTGGTTCGGTCTGAATGACCTCCAGAGCGGCTATGACAGTTGCCACTGCCGAAGGGGGCATACTGGCCGAGAAGATCAGTGCCCGGGAGTGATGTTTTATGTAATCTATCACCTCCTCATCGGCGACGATGAATCCACCTATAGAGGCGAAAGACTTGCTGAAGGTTCCCATTACGATGTCCACCTCCTCTTCCAAGCCGAAGTGTTCGGCTGTACCCCTGCCGCCTTTTCCCAAAACTCCAATTGAATGGGCATCATCCACCATTACGCGGCACTTATATCTGTCGGCTAACTCCACAATTCCTGGAAGATCGGCAATATCTCCCTCCATACTGAAGACGCCATCTGTGACTATAAGCTTCCCGGAATCCGGTTGGCAAGAGGCGAGCACCTTTTCCAGATCCTTCATGTCGTTGTGTTTAAAGCGTTTCATCTCTCCGTAGGCAAGACGGCACCCGTCGATGATGCTGGCATGGTCTGCCCGGTCAGTGATGACCACATCCCCTTTGTTCACGATGGTGGATATGGTGCCTTGGTTAGTTTGAAATCCTGTGCTAAAGACCAAAGCGGCCTCTTTGCCCATAAAGCCTGCCAATCTATCCTCCAGCTCTTCGTGCAAGTCCAATGTGCCGTTGAGAAATCTGGAACCTGTACAGCCACTGCCGTATTTCCTAATTGCCTCTATTGCTGCCTCTTTCACCTTGGGATGGTTGGTCAACCCGAGGTAGTTATTAGAACCAACCATAATCAATCTCTTTCCTCTTATGACTACTTCGGTGCCGTCTGTAGACTCAATAGGCATAAAGTAGGGGTAGTACCCCTCGGCTATAGCCTCTCTGGCCTCGGTATAGCTTTCGCATTTCTCAAACAGGTCCAATTTCCGCCTCCCTATTTTTCAATTATAATGGTTTGCTCTCAGATATTGCTTTTCCCAGATTGGGTCACAAAGCCTGGCTACCTCTTCTCCATAGGCAGTCAAGCCCTGGTAATATTCCCTATCCCTGAGCGCCTCTTCTGCCGCTTTATCTGCTGGCCGGGCACCGAAGCGCTCCACTATCTGTCGAGCAATCCGGTGGTGGTCTCGAATAATGCAGGGCACTATCTGGTTGCCCACCTGGTCACGGGGTTTCAGATAGCTGTAGTCGGATTGCCACTCCCTGATAGCTTTAAAAAAGGCAGAATTGAGCACTGTGTTTAAATCCCCACCCTTTTGGTAAACTTCCATTATATTATCTACGGTGTAGGGAAAGAAAACACAAGGCATAACATTGCCATTCCAGTCGATATAAAAATATCCTCCCGGTCTACCCGCTGAGATACATCCGTTGCTCACCGGACCGCTGTTCCAGAAATCGGCGAAGAATATCCTCTTCTCTTTCAGCAGCTCCTGCTCCCGCCGGTAGAGCATCAACCTCTGCTGGGGAGTGACCATCAGATCCATTGTGTACTTGTGGCCGATGGGCATATATTGGAATATCCAGCCGTAGATTGCCCCCTGTTGGCCGAAATAGTAGTCTATGAACTCGTCGCTCACCACTATCTCAGCATTGTGACCTGTAGCAGTTATGGAGATGCCAAACGGGACACCCACCTGACGGAGGTTATCAAAGGCAGCCAATATCTTTTTGTGAACCCCCTTGCCTCTTCTGGCATCGGTCTGTTCTTCAAAACCCTCCACAGAGATAGCTGGAGTGATATTGCCGAGCTGGGCCATCTTTGCGGCAACATCTTTGTCAATAAGAGTACCGTTGGTGTACATTAGGAAGTAATTGTCGTTGTGCTCTTCGGCAATGTCCAAGATGCCTTTGCCCCGGCTCTTCCAGATCAAGGGCTCGCCACCGGAGATGACGGTGAAGTGAGATCCCCACAATTGAGTCTTTTCTCTCAGTATCCGGCTCACAATTTCGTAGTCGAGGCTCTGAGAGCTGGCTGCGGAACTGCTGGCATAACAACCTACGCAGCGAAGATTGCAGGCTTTGCCTGGACTAATGGTGATAAAACAAGGGGGACAATGCCCGTACCTGGCCCGGTGGGCATCCCTTTTCTCCACATCTTCCCGGAAGATCTTTCCCACCAGGATTTCAAACACCTTACGCCTCGCCTGACGGCAGATCAGCCCTCCTCCAAGGGCCTTATCCAGGGAGTAGAGCATATTCCTCAGGGTGTAAAACTTATCCTCCTGCACCTTCTGTGGCCGATCGTCACGGTTAACCAGCACCAGTCTCCTGTAAAGGTCCTTTTCTGCCACTGCCAGGAAATTTCTTCTGACGGTGTTATTCATAATTAATGTATCTATCAAATTATTGAAGGATTCGCTGGAAAGCACATCCCACATAGAGATCATAGCCGCTCCCCTCCTTTCCTTATTTGTTCTTCAGGTTGGCCAAGGCATCTACCCTGCAGCGCAGTTCTTGCAAGCTTCTCCTCAGCTCCTGGAGCTCTGCCTGGGAGACAATATCCATCTTGCCCAGGATCTCTCTTATCCCAGTCTCGATCTGACCCTGAAGTGCCCTTTGTCTTTCCCTCACTTTTGAAAAAATGCGCTCTAATAACCTCTGCCCCTCCGGTTTTCCAAGCCTCTTTTTCTCCACCAAATCCTGGACCACCTCTCTGGCTTTCTCCTCGGTAAGGAGGGCAGATTCTGTCGAACTAAGCAGCAACTTTTCGATGATCTCCGAGAGCGATTCTCTCCCCCGTTTTATCATTTCTCGCAGAAGTACTGGCAAGGAGAGAAGCTCTTTTTTGCTCTTTTCCTGTTCTAGGATGATCTGTGCCAAAGTCACCATAGTCAGATCATCTCCAGTTTGGTTATCAACCACCTGAACATCATCCCCCCTTACTATCAGAGCAGCAATCCCAGCCAGGGTGATCGGTTTGCTGGCTTTTGTATCGTACATCTTCCTGTTTGAGTATTTCTTTATGATATGACTCATCTTATCACCCCTTTTATTGCGCCTGCACAAAATAACACATTTCATTTGTTCTATCAGAGATGGCACGGTCAAAACGCATGGTTGGAGATACCCAAAACGGTTACCATCATTGAAAGCTCCCGCTTGCTTTAGACTTGAACAGAGCCCGTGCTTCAGAATAACAACAAACAAGTCTTTTGGCCATTTTGGCAGAGGAGAATTCCTCAGCCCTTAGCAAATATCTCTGTTGAGGGCTCACATAGACAGCCTCCCTGGCCATTCTTAATTAAGGCAGAAACTCCCAAGGCATCAACGGCCACCACCGGTGTCCCGGCCGCCATTGCCTCAAGCAATACCAATCCTTGAGTTTCTGTCATAGAACTGAAAACAAACAGATCTGCTGAAGCACAACAGCTAATAACCTCACTGCGTGGCAAATAGCCCGTGAAACTCAATTGGGAAGCAATGTCCAACTCCTTCGCCAGATCGATTAGCTGGTACTTCAGAGGACCGTCTCCGACAAGCAGCAGGTGGACATCCGAAATCCTGTTTGCAACTATCCGAAAGGACTTAAGCAAGAAATCCAGGTTCTTTTCCTCACCTATCCTTCCAGCATACAGAAGCAACTTGGTCGATTTAGATATCCCATACCTCTGTCTAATGTTATTATCCAGTTTGTTGTTGGTAAAGGACTCTAAGTCTATGCCCGTGGGCAATACGACGATTTTCTCCTTGACCCCATATTCCATAAGAAGATCCCTCATGGGGTGTGAGGGAGTTAACACCAATGTACAGTGATTACAATAAGTCCTGCTCCCGAGCACTGACAATTTTTGCAGCAGTTTTCTATTCAGCGGGATGTAGTGTACATATCCATCAAAGAACGTGTGATGGGTATAGACAAGAGGGACTCGACTTTTCTTAGCTAAATAGAGCGCTAGTAAACCCATTGAGAATGGAGTTTGAGCGTGAATGATATCCAACTTCAAATCCGACAATTTAGGTACCGTCAGTGAATAAGGGAAAGCGATCTTATATTGCGGCTGAAACATATAGGAGATAGAGAAATACCTAACGATATTGTCTGCTTTATCGTTGTACCCAGTAACCTTCGGCGCAACCACATAGACATTGTGCCCCATATCAGTCAGTTCTTTTCTAAAGATATTAATGGAGGTGACAATCCCGTTTATTTGAGGCGTAAAAGTGTCTGTAAAAATGGCTATGTCCATTCTTTTCCTTTTTAAACAATAACATATGCGAGAAACAACACTGCACTAAGAAGCTAAGTAACCTTAAGGTTCAATTTTGATTGAAAACGTTCTCACCTCACATAAGAACCACGATCTGCATAGCCAGTCCGGAAAGCATGGGAATAAGGGCATTATCGTCCAATGGAAGCGGTAGAAGTTCAACGACGGTTGCTGTCAGCGCCCCAATGAATATTGTCTCCACTTTCAAGTGGAAATTTGATAGATTTGGCAACAGAACGGGCAGAATAGAGATGATAACTCCCACTGTTAAGCAAGTACCCAGGCAGGCCAGCGACCCCTCCAGGGTTTTCTTGCCGATGTGGGTTCTACCAGCTCTTCTGCCCACAAATGAGGCCATCGGGTCTCCTAAGGAGAGAAACAGAAGTGCGGCAATGGCAATTGACCTATCAAAGAAAAAGACACAGACTACCGAGGCCAGAAGCAGATAAGTGGAGCCGGTTAGCCTAGCCCGTTCATCCTTTTTCAGCAGGGGCTTGGAGACTTTAAGGAATGTCTTGCCCAGCGGTCGGTTTCGTAGACGTGCCAAGTCTAATGTTAAAGAGCCAGCCGCTACAAGAATAATCACCTGCAAGACGAAATCCCGGGGCAGAAACAAGTAACCGATGGGAATAGCCAGAGAACAAAGATGGATCAACTTACGGCCTATTTCCCCCGCTAAGCTCATAAAACTGCTCTCCTTTATTCCTCCAACCGCCGAGGACTCCAGAGTATGTCATACCCTTACTAGCTGCAAGCGTTTTTACGCATCGCATAACAAAACGTGCAAAAAAATTATTGTGCACTGCATAATATACCCAGACAGCTCTGAGTTGTCAAGTCTTTTTAAACCCAGATTCGTAAAGCACGGAATGAGAATTGCTGACTGGTTCACCATCACCGAAATAATATCGAGCGTTCCCTCGGTGTTTTTCGGTGTTCAATTTTCCTCGTCTATGGTTCTTTTCTCTCAATCAAATCATAGTTCGGTGCCTCGTTTGTGATGACAACATCGTGCGGGTGGCTCTCCTGCAATCCGGCAGGGGTGATCTTTACAAATCGCACCTGGTGGCGGAGTTCCTCTACATTCTTTACTCCACAGTAACCCATTCCCGCCTTCAGACCGCCGATCAACTGAAATATATATCCGGAGAGAGAGCCCTTGTAAGGGACTCTGCCTTCGATGCCCTCGGGGACAAGCTTATCGGCCTCCATCTCCAGTTGAAAGTAGCGATCTTTGCTGCCAGCGGCCATCGCACTCAGAGATCCCATGCCCCGGTAGACTTTGAAAGTCCTTCCCTGATAGACGACTGTCTCTCCCGGACTCTCTTCAGTTCCGGCAAATAGATTGCCGATCATCACTGAGCTTGCCCCGGCAGCCAGAGCCTTGGTTATGTCTCCGGAGTATTGAATGCCTCCGTCGGCAATTATGGGCACATCGTATCTGTCTGCCAGCCGGCTACAGTTGTACACAGCGGTGATCTGAGGCACCCCCACCCCAGCAATCACCCGGGTAGTACAGATTGACCCAGGGCCGATTCCCACTTTAACAGCATCGGCTCCGGCGCGGATCAACTCCTCGGTAGCCTCGGGGGTGGCAACATTTCCCACCACCAGTTCTATCTTCGGATGATTAGCCTTCAGGCGCTCAACCGTTTCCAGCACTCCCTTGGAGTGAGCGTGGGCAGTATCTATGACAATCACATCTGCTCCCTGCTCTATCAGCACCCTGGCTCGCTGCTCTGCCTCAGGCAAAACGCCCACTGCCGCACCCACCCGCAGTCTACCCAACCTGTCCCGTGAGGCCTGTGGGAATTTGATCTTCTTCTCGATGTCCTTCACCGTGATCAACCCCACAAGATGGCCTTCCTGATCTACTACAGGAAGTTTTTCAACCCGATATCGGTGAAGTAGTTTCTTTGCTTCCTCCAAGGAAATATCCTCTCGGGCAGTGATCAGCTTCTTGGTCATTATCTCACGTACCGGCCGCTCCACGTTAGTCTCAAACCTCAAATCTCGGTTGGTGAGAATGCCCACCAATCTGCCCTGCTTCACCACCGGCAGCCCTGAGATCTGATGGGTCTTCATAACCTCTAAGGCTTTGTGAATCTTCTCCTCGGGAGCCAAGGTGATCGGATCCATAATCATCCAGCTCTCAAACCTTTTCACCTTGGCCACTTCCTCAGCTTGGCGTTCTATGGGCATATTCTTGTGAATGATACCGATCCCTCCCTCCCGTGCGATGGCAATAGCCAAACGGGATTCGGTTACCGTGTCCATAGCCGCACTCACTAAGGGGATGTTGAGGAGAATGTTCTTAGTCAGCCTGGTAGTGGTGTCAACGTCTTTTGGAAGTATCTTCGATTTAGCCGGTACCAGTAGAACATCGTTGAAGGTCAATGCCTCAGAAAGAAATTTCTCCATCCTTCCCACTCCTCAGATATCATGTTCTAATCTTCACTAAATTCTTTGACAAGTTCAGCGAGATAAACAAAACCGCCATGTCCGCTATAGGGCACATAACCACAGGGACAAACTCTGCACTGCACCATAACCTTAAAACTTCAAGTCCACTTTCTCCGTCGTCCAGCCAGAGCGCACCAAGACTGTGCCAACGGAGCCGGTAACCGGCTCAGCAGGTTGGTAAGGGGCGGGGCTACCGTAATCCTGTTTGCCGTTCCCATTTCTGTCCCAAAAGGCCCACACGAAGTAGGCCCCGGGCAGCACCCCACCGGTTAAATATCTCCCATCCCTGGAGGCTTT
>MVCY01000038.1 GCA_002049985.1 Candidatus Latescibacteria bacterium 4484_181 | reverse complement strand
GTGACCCGCGAAGACCTTCAGGGCTATCCCCGGAGAAAGGTGGTGCCTGGCGGACGAGTGGATTATCTGCTGCAGAATTATCCCAATGTCTACGGGGATCTGTCCGCTGGTTCAGGCGATAATGCTATGACCAGGGACAGAGAGTTTGCCCGCAGTTTCTTAGAACGGAATCAAGATAAACTGCTATTCGGAACAGATCTCGTCTATAAGGGGGAATCAAGATAAACTGCTATTCGGAACAGATCTCGTCTATAAGGGGCAGAAAGTCCCAAATGCAGAACACCTGCAGAACTCTGGCATAACTAAGGAGGCCCTGGAAAAGATAGGGTTCAAGAATGCCCAGAGACTTTTAGGATTTTTTGCATATGCTTAAAGCTCTCAGCTAACCCAATCGCCTCAAAAACGGTTGACATAATTCCCATCTTGTGCTATATTACTTCGCATAGTAACTCTCCATATAGAACCCTTTCTGCCAAGAGCCATAGATGATCAGCATAGAAGCCCTATCATTTGTATATAGGTATAAGGATGTCTCACTCACTGCCCTCGAAGACATTGACTTAGAGATTGAGGAGGGTGAGTCAGTAGCCATTATGGGTGCTAATGGTTCAGGCAAGACCACGCTTGCCCGGTGTATCAATGGGCTTTTGCTGCCCAGCTCAGGCGAGGTGACGGTGGACGGCCTCTGCACCTATAGGTCAGAACACATCCCTGCTATCCGCAGGCGAGTTGGGATGGTTTTTCAAAACCCAGACAACCAGATTGTCGCTACTACCGTAGAGCGAGAAATTGCTTTTGGACTGGAGAACATAGGTATCCCTCCGGCCAGAATGCGCCAGAGAGTCACCCAGGCCTTGCGGCGCTTTGAACTGGAACAGTACCGCCATCATCCTCCACATCGCCTCTCCGGAGGGGAGAAACAACGTTTGGCCATCGCCTCGGTTCTGGCAATGGAACCGAAGTATCTTATCTTAGATGAGCCCACCTCTCTGTTAGACCCAAGGGGCAGGAGAGAGGTAGGCAGGATCGTTTTAGAGGGGTCGCCCAGAACTGTCTTTCAGCATTGCGATCAGATACGGGCCTTAGGATTGGATATACCACTCCAGATGCAGTTGGAGAGGGTGAACAACACAAAGGAGCTTGATCAATACCTGGGGCAGCTATTCAATCCTGAAGAGCTGGGGCCATCGTTCTCACAGGGCAGAGCGGCAAGGTCGGTTAAGATCTCTACTCACAACTTGTCTCATATTTACAACAATGGGCTCCCTACCCATAAAGAGGCACTCTCCGGTGTGACTATGGAGATAAGGGAGGGAGAATTTTTGGCTTTGGTTGGCCCTATCGGCTCGGGTAAGACGACGTTAGCCCAACATTTCAACGGATTGCTTAAACCCACCTCCGGTCGAATCAAAATCGAAGGGCAGGACCTGTGGAAGAAGGGAATCAATCTGCAGAAGGTGAGGCAGAAGGTGGGGTTGATTTTTCAATTTCCCGAATTTCAACTCTTTGAGGAAAAAGTTGGCGAGGATGTTGCCTTTGGTCCCAGAAACCTCGGAATAGCGGAAGAGGAGGTTGAGCAGAGGGTGAGGAGGGCGCTGGAGGCAGTAGAACTGGACTTCGATTCGTTCAGTCAGAGATCACCCATGCACTTAAGCCAGGGAGAGAAGCGACGGGTCGCTATTGCCGGGGTGCTGGCGATGGACCCAGAGGTGATTGTCTTAGACGAGCCGACGGTGGGGTTGGACCTGCGGGGGACCAAACAGATGGTTAGGATTCTGAGGGATCTCCACCGCCAAGGCAAAACTATTGTGCTCATATCACATAATATGGATCTGGTGGCCCAAGTATCGAAAAGAATCACTGTTCTGTCGGAAGGAAAAGTGGTGCTGACAGGCTCACTTAAGGACCTGTTTTCTAATCCTGGCCTTGTGGTTTCTATCGGACTTGAGCTACCCCAGATAATTGGGATAGCAAAAGGAGTGCGAATGAAGAAACAGTCTTCTGGACAACTGCACTGGTCTTCTCTTGTGGCGAACTGACCGAGTGTTACTAGGCTCACTTGAAATCCGGGAAACGACTATGCTATGCCGATGGGCACCATTCAGAGGACGTGAAACGTGATTAAACCGAATATCGGTACCATTTTCACGTTTCAGGCATCACGTCTTACGCATTAGGTCTCACCCCGAACCGGGCAATCAGCAAGGGTGCGATGGTGGTGCTTTCTCTCAGCTTTTACATGCGCTTGCTATAACAACATAAGGTAAAGGACTATGCTGCGCTACTTAACCGCGGGTGAATCTCACGGCCGGGCTTTGGTGGGCATATTGGAAGGCCTGCCAGCCGGGCTGCAGATCACCGCAGAGTACATCAACCATCAACTGAGACGCCGCCAGCAAGGCTATGGTAGAAGCGCCAGGCAGCGAATCGAAACCGATAGGGTCGAGATACTCTCTGGAGTCAGATTTGGCAAAACCCTGGGTAGCCCTGTTGCTCTTTTAATAGAGAACAGAGACTGGCAGAACTGGAAGCATATAATGGAACCGGAGGCGGTGGGCGGTGGCGAAGAGGCGACCGTCCCTCGACCGGGGCACGCCGATCTTTCTGGGGCTGTCAAATACAGCCACTCCGACATCAGAAATGTGCTGGAGCGCTCCAGTGCCAGGGAGACTGCGATAAGAGTTGCCCTGTGCAGTCTGGCCAGGAGGCTCTTAGAGGAATTAGAGATCTTGGTGGCCAGCCATGTTCTCTCTATAGGGGAGGTGGAGGCCCGGATTTCTGTGACAGATGTGAGCACCCTGAACGAGCTCGCCGACCGCTCGCCGGTCAGATGCGTCGACCCGGAAGCAGAGAAGCAGATGCTGAATCAGATCGACCATGCCCAACAGCAAGGCAACTCTCTGGGGGGCGTCTTCGAGGTCATTGTCTCCGGGCTGCCCGTGGGATTGGGAAGCCATGTACACTGGGACAGGAAACTTGACGGCCTCCTGGCTCAGGCCTTGACCAGTATCCAGGCCATAAAGGCAGTGGAGTTTGGGCTGGGGTTCAAGGCAGCTAAGATCCCAGGCTCGGCAGTTCAGGACCAGATATACTATGGCCCACAGGGCTATTACCGCAAGACGAACAATGCCGGAGGCATAGAGGGGGGGATCTCCAATGGTCAGCCGATTGTCGTCCGGGCTGCTATGAAGCCAATTCCCACCCTGACTACCCCTCTTCGATCTGTAGATATGAAGACAAAGCAGCCCGCGTCCGCCCATAAAGAGAGGTCTGATATCTGTGCTGTGCCAGCGGCTTCAGTGGTGGCTGAGGCGGTGGTGGCCTTCACCTTAGCCAACGCCCTGCTGGAAAAATTCGGCGGCGATAGCATGGCAGAGCTGAAACAGAGAGTCTCCCAATGGAGAAGAACATCTTCTTGCTAGGGTTTATGGGCTCCGGAAAGACCAGAGTGGGCCAGTCCCTGGCCAGAAAACTGAGCAGAGATTTTATCGACACCGACCAACTGGTGGAACAGAAGGCAGGGAAAAGCATCTCCCAGATATTTGCTCAGCAAGGGGAGGAAGAGTTTCGCCGGCTGGAACACCTGTGCATCAGAGAGGCCTCTCAGAGGAAAAGTGCTGTGATCTCCTTAGGCGGTGGTGCACCTTGCTATCGTGAAAATCGCAAGATAGTTCAGCAGGGCATCAGTGTCTATATCTCTGCCTCCCCAGAGGTCATCTTACACAGGGTGAAGCGGAACAACAAAAGACCCCTTTTGGCCGGCCTCTCAGACACAGAGAAACTGGAGAAGATCAAATCCCTGCTTGCCCGGCGAGAGAAATTCTACCAGCAAGCTGACATCGTAGTGCAAACAGAAACCAAAGGCTCACCGGAAGAGGTGGCGGAGAAGATAATCGAAAAGTTGCGAGGTGTTCTACTCCAAATTATGAGAGTTGTGAATGTCGACCTGGAAGAGAGGAGCTATCCCATTTACATCGGCACCGGGCTTGTTTCTGAGATAGGAAAGCTCTGCCGCCGGCACAGTCTGGGTCGTAGACTTGCCGTGGTGACTAACCCTACCGTAGCAGAGTTCTATCTTAGCCCCGTGGAACAAAGCTTGGCCGACAACGGCTTTGAGGTCCTCCCCGTCTTGATTCCAGATGGTGAGCAGTACAAGACCTTAGAGACTGCAGACAGGATCTTTGAATCACTGATTAGGGCAAAACTGGGGAGGGATTCAGCCATTATTGCTCTGGGGGGTGGTGTAGTGGGAGATACCGCCGGATTTGTGGCGGCAACCTTCTTGCGGGGCATCCGCTATATCCAGGTGCCTACCACCCTCCTGGCCCAGGTGGACTCCAGTGTGGGGGGGAAAGTGGCGGTCAATCACCGTCTAGGAAAGAACTTAATCGGCGCCTTCCACCAACCTCAGTTTGTCCTCATCGACACAGGGGTGCTAAGAACCCTGCCCAGACGAGAGCTGAGGGCAGGGATGGTGGAGGTGGTCAAGCATGGCCTCATCCGGGATGCCGATCTGTTTCAGCGTCTTGAGAGCAATATGGAGCAGCTATTGGAGCTCGCTGTCCCACCCGGATTCTTGGAGGAACTGGTAGCAAGAAATTGCCAGATCAAGGCTGAGGTGGTGAGCAAAGACGAGCGGGAGCAGGGCCTAAGGACTATTTTGAACTACGGTCACACGGTAGGACACGCCATCGAAGCCCTTACGGACTATCGCTGCTACCGGCACGGCGAGGCAGTTCTTCTGGGAATGATCGTAGCTGGCCATATTGCCTCCCAGATGGAACTTCTCCCAGAGGAACAGAAGAACCGCCAGAACAGGCTGCTGGAGAGGCTGGGATTCCCTAGCAGTCCTTCTGCCATCTCCACCCAGGCGATTATAGAAAAGATAGAGTCCGACAAGAAGGTGAGGGGCGGTCGACTGCGGTTTGTCTTGCTTCACCGGATAGGAGAGGCTGCGGTGAGCGAACAGGTAGGCCAGAGGCAGATTGAAGAAGGTGTGAAATATCTACATCAGACACTAAGAGAGATGAGATAAAGGAGGAAAAGTGAAAAATGACCTGATTTCCGTAGCTGATCTCACTCCAGAACAGATCACCGGGCTTTTGGACTTAGCCCTGGAGTTGAAGTCCAAATTGAAGCAGGGCAGGGCTGAGCCTTTACTCGAGGGGAAAACCTTAGCGATGATCTTTGAGAAACCCTCGCTCCGGACCCGGGTCACATTTGATGTGGGGATGGCTCAATTGGGGGGACATGCTGTCTATTTGGGCCCCAATCAGATCCAGTTGGGAAAGCGAGAGTCTGTGGCCGACGTGGCCCGCAATCTTGGACGCTGGGTTGATGCGGTGATGGCTCGCACCTTCTCGCACCAGACGATAGTGGAGCTGGCTCGAAATGTGGAGATTCCAGTCATCAATGGTCTCAGCGATTTAGAACATCCCTGTCAGGTGCTTGCTACCGCCCTGAGCCTGCGAGAAAAACGGGATTCATTGGATGGACTCAATGTAGTCTTTGTAGGAGATGGCAACAATGTGGCCAACTCGCTGATGCTGCTTTGCCCACGATTGGGTATGAATTTTGTAATCGCCTGTCCGGAAGGATATGAACCCAACAGGGAGCTTACAGAACAGGCGCGGCTTTTTGCCCAGCGTCGGGGCACAACGATCCACATCCTCCACGACCCCTACCAGGCGGTGAAAGGCGCCGACCTAATCTACACCGATGTGTGGGCAAGTATGGGCCAGGAAGCCGAGGCAGAGAAGAGGCGGAAGGTCTTCGGCCCATATCAAGTTAATGGACGACTCTTAGAGTCCGCAAAACCCGGTTGTTTAGTTAGCCATTGTCTGCCAGCCCATCGGGGAGAGGAGATTACCGATGAAGTGCTGGACGGCCCCAGTTGCATGGCCCTGGATGAAGCGGAGAACAGACTACATATCCAGAAGGCAATTCTGGTCAGCCTGATGAGATGAATAAGATTCTGGCTTTGTCTCTTTTACTCCCTATCGCACTGCTTTTGTGCTCCTGTGCCAAGCAGGGTTTCCCCCCTGGCGGTCCAGCCGACAGAACCCCACCCGAAGTGGTATCCACCTCTCCACCCTGTAACTCCACCGGTGTGAGCCTTGATGCTCAAATAGAGGTTGGCTTCAGCGAGAGGATGGATCGAGATTCGGTCAAGGAGGCAATCTACATCTGCCCGGTGTTGGAAAGGCCGCCAGAGTTGAGCTGGAAAGGCAGGAGACTGTTCATAAAACCCTTACAGAGGCTCTCTCCCGACCAAACCTATGTGGTGACCATTGGAACCGGCGCTCAGGATCAGCAAGGCAATCCCTTAGCCAGAGCTTATAGCTTTGCCTTCTCCACCGGGAGCCGGATGGACCTCGGGAGAATCGGCGGCAGCGTGATCAGTGCCGCTGGTCCCCAGCCGGGAGCCATTGTGTGGGCATACAGACTGGAGCGGGGACAAGAGCCTGATCCGGCAAAGGACGCTCCTCGTTATGTGAGCGCAGCCGACAGAGAAGGTAACTATCTTCTCTCTTTTCTGTCCCTTGGAACCTATCGGGTCTTTGCCTTCCTGGACAAAGACGGGGATGGAAGATACACTCCAGAACAGGAAGCACTTGCTGTGCCCCCCGGGGATGTAGCCCTCACCGACTCTGCGAGTTTTGTTCAAATGGCCGATCTTTTCCCTGTAGTGCGGGATACTACACGACCACAACTGCTTGCAGTAAAAGCATCTGACCAGGACCATCTGGAGCTGACCTTCGACGAACCAGTGGATATCTCCTCTGCTAAGATCGTTATTGTAGGTGAGGACACCCTTTCGACGCTGGCCAAATACATCCTCCCTGGAGAAGAAGCTAAAGTCCAGCTGCTCACTGAAAGACAGCAGCCTGGGGAATATAATCTCGTTCTCGACGGCATATCCGATCTTTCTGGCAATCCCTTAGCTGCTGCTCCCTCTGAAAACTTCACTTTTAGGGGAAGTCCGGTGGCAGACACCATAGCCCCCGAAGTGGTCGCTATCTCCCCGAAGAACAACGCCAGAAATGTCCATTTGGACCAGCCGATAGAGATCACCTTCAGCGAGGCCATGGGCGACTCTGT